>CAYYAT010000008.1:3328-15557 GCA_964469595.1 uncultured Thermomonas sp. | reverse complement strand
CGGGCTCGCCGCCGCTGGCATGGATGTCGGTGTGGATGAAGCCGGGGCGCACGCCATTTACGCGGATCCCCTCGGATGCAACCTCCTGCGCCAGGCCGCGGGTGAAGGTATCCACCGCGCCCTTGCTGGCGGCGTAATCCACGTATTCACCCGCGGCGCCTGTGCGCGCCGCGGAAGACGACACGTTGACGATGGCGCCGCCATTCCCGCCCAAGCGGATGGACATGCGGCGCACGGCCTCGCGCGCGCACAGCATCGTACCGACGACATTGGTGGCTAGGATGCGCGCGATGCGCTTCGCGTCGAAGTCCACCAGCCTGCCCTGGCGACCGATGATGCCGGCGTTGTTCACCAGCGCGGCCAGCGTGCCCATGCGGTCAACGACCTGGAACAAGGCGGCCACGTCATGTTCGCTGGCGACATCCGCCTGCACCGCCCGTGCCTGGCCGCCGTTTGCCGCGATGGCGCGGACCACCGCCTCCGCCTGTTCCCGAGAATCGCGGTAATTGACACACACCGCATAACCCTGGCGGGCGGCCAGGCGGGCGGTGGCGGCGCCGATGCCGCGCGCTGCGCCGGTGACAAGCAGTACCCGCGCCATCATTCAGATCCCGCGCGCAGTGCGACCGCGGCGGCTCGGGCGCTCGCTCACGGCGGTGGTCGCGCGCACCTGCGCCGGGGTGGCACCGGCGGCCTTGCGCATCAGCCGGCGCAGTGCGGTGGCATCCCGGTAGCCGACCGCCAGCGCGACCTGCTCGATCGTCATGCGGCTGCTGCCCAGCAGGGCGCGGGCTCGGTGCACGCGGATGCTCTGGAGCATCGCATTGGTGCCCATGCCAGTGGCATGGCGCACGTGCCGGCTCAGGGTGCGTTCTGACACGTGCAGTTCGCGCGCCAGCTGCGCGACCGACGGCATGTCGGGCAGCGCGGATTCCACCCGGTTGGTCAGGCGCGATACCAGCGCATCCCCGCTGGCAAGCATGGCGGGGATCACGAACTGGGCGGAGGCGGTGCGTTCGTGCAGCAGCAGGATGCGCGAAACGCCCTCGGCCAGCGCCGCGCCGAAGCGCTGCCGCAGCAGATGCAGCATCAGGTCGGATTGCGCGAATGCCGCGCCGGCGGTGATAACCGGGCCATCCACGCACAGCAGGCGGTTGCCCTCCACCCGGGTGGAGGGCGCCATCCGCGCCAGCTCCGGGGCCAGCCACCAGGTGGTGGTCGCGCGCCGCCCATTGAGCAGCCCGGCGGCCTGCAGCAGGAACGCCGCCGAGCAGGAGGCCGCCACCATCGCGCCGGCCTGGCCACGCCTGCGCAGGTAGTCCACCAGTTGGCCGGCATCCTCGCCGCCGAGGCGGCTGCGGATGTCAGGAATGCCTTCCACCCATAGCCCGGGCACCACCACCACCGCGCCCTGCGCCGCCTTGCGCGAAGGCAGTGGGCGGGTATCGACCGAGAGGCCGCCCTGCAGCCGCACTGGTCCGCCGCCGGGCGAGTGGAAGGACCAGCTGGGTACCGCCTGGCCGGTGCGCAGGGCGAGCAGGCGTGCCGCTTCGAGGATGTCGCGCGTCATCGCCACGCCGCTGGGATTGGTGCCTTCCAGCACCAGGATCTCGAATTCCTTCATCTCGTTCCTCCGGGTTTGCACGCCGGCATGGCGTGCATCCGACTGCGCCGATTAGGCCAGAAAACTGCTAGGCCGGGTTGTCGGTTTAGGCATGAAACATGTCATTTAATGCACTCGACGGCGCCCCGGCCCGCACGTTCCAATTTCGTCGTGGCCATGTCGGCCACCGCACTCCGGCGACACGTCGGAGGCGCCGGCCCAGTGGAGTGCGGCATGCAGACGAATGACGCGATGGACGCGCGTGCAAGTGGCGGCACGGAGGCAGGCGCGTTGCCCGCCGCCGATCCGCTCGACGACTTCCATGTTCGCGAGATCGCCTTCGACGGGATCAGCAAGCGCGTATTCGTCAGCGGCCATGGCCCGGCGGTGATCGTGCTGCCCGAGATGCCGGGCATCGCCCCGGAGGTGGCGCGCTTCGCACGCTGGGTGCGGGCGGCGGGGTTCAGCGTGTACCTGCCGTCGCTGTTCGGCCGCGATGGCGTCACTGCAAGCGCTGCCGAGGCGGTCGAGGTCTTCCGCAAGACCTGCGTGAGCACGGAATTTCGTGCGCTGGCGGGGCGCGGTGAACGTCCGATCACCCGGTGGTTGCGTGCGCTCGCGCGCCAGGCGCTGGCGGAATGCGCGGGGCCCGGCGTCGGCGTAGTCGGGATGTGCTTCACCGGCAATTTCGCGTTGTCGATGGTGCTGGAGCCGGCGGTGATCGCCCCGGTACTGGCCCAGCCTTCGCTGCCGCTGGAGGCGCCTTCCGAGATCGACCTGCTCCCGGACGAGGCCGCGCAGGTGCGCGCGCGGCTGGAGCGCGATGACCTCGCAGTGCTGGCCTACCGGTTCGAGGGCGACGCGCATTGCCCGGCGGCGCGCTTCGCGGCCTACCGGCGTGCGCTCGGCGAACGCTTTGATGGACGCACCCTTCCCGACAGTGCGGCGAATCCCGCCCCGCCGCCGTTCTTCCGCGAGGTGGTGCGCGTTCCCCACAGCGTGCTGACCGCGCACCTGGTGGATGCCGAGGGCGAGCCCACGCGGGCGGCCCGCGACGAGGTTCTCCGCTTCCTGCAACATCGCTTGCACGGCGATCGGCCGTTTTCACCCGAGTCCATCCTATGAGCCAGCAGACACCTCCCGTTGCCATCGCGGCCCACGATGCGCCGCCGCGCAATGCGCCATCCCTGTATCCGTCGCCATTCGCCGAGCGCATGGCCGGCCGGGTCAAGCAGCCGCTGGGAACCCTGTTCGGGATTGCGAATTTCGGGGTCAACCTGACCCGGCTGGCGCCCGGCGCGGTGTCCGCGCTGCGGCATGCGCATGCCCTGCAGGACGAGTTCATCTACGTGCTGGAAGGCGAGCCGACCCTGGTCACCGATGCAGGCCGCACCCGGCTCGCGCCGGGCATGTGCGCCGGATTCAAGGCCGGCAGCGGCGATGCCCACCACCTTGTCAACGAGAGCGACCGCGAGGCGGTGTACCTCGAGGTGGGCGACCGCACCCCGAATGATTCGGTCGTGTATCCCGACGACGACCTCGTCGCGGTCGGAACCGCGACGGGCGGCTGGATGTTCACCCACAAGGACGGCCGGCCGTACTGAGCGCGGCGCATCCCAACTTGCGTCCAGCACGCGTTCGCCGAAATTTTCACATCCGCAAAGGGAGTCGACATGCTGCGCCATGCAACGCCGTTGCGCATTTGCGGCCTGCTGAGTCTGGCCCTGTCCTGCGTGCTGCCCGCCCGGTCGGGAACGCCCGTGGTGCCGCTGGCGCAGGTGCAAGAGGCCTACGTCCAGCCGCAGGCGAGGATCGAGGTGGAGCCGGGGCGCAGGATCAATCTCCATTGCCAGGGTTCCGGGAGCCCGACCGTGGTGTTCGAGTCCGGGCTCAGCGACTGGTCGAATACCTGGGCGCTGATCCAGCCGGCCGTCGCCACCCGCACCCGCGCCTGCAGCTACGACCGCCCGGGGATGGGCGCCAGCGACCCTTCGCCGCATCCGCCGACGCCCGAGGCCGTGGTCGAAGACCTGCAGCGCCTGCTGGGGGGCGCTGGCATCCACGGCCCGCTGGTGCTGGTCGGACATTCGCTCGGCGGGTTCTACGCCAAGCTGTTCGCCGTCACCCATCCGCAGCAGGTGGCGGGGCTGGTGCTGGTCGATCCTTCCGAGGAACGGCTGTGGCCACGGGTACGGCCGCGATTGCTGGCGCGCCTGGGGCCCGCCGTGATCCGGGACGCGATGGCCGACGATGCTGACGGCATCCGCGCGGGCATTGCGCACTTCCAAGACTGCGCCTCGCAGGCACGGGCCGCGCCGCTGGAAGGGGGCGCCTACGTGCGCTGCACCGACCCGGTACGCCCGCAGCTCGGACCCGTGATCAACGAGGCGCGCCGGCAGTTGCAGCCGCTGCCGGCGTACCAGCAGGCCCAGGCCGATGAGTTCGCGTACAGCATGTTCGCGCCCGATACGGACAGGGATGCCCGCTATGCGAAGCTGTTCGGCCGCCTGGCGCTCGCCGACAAGCCGCTGATCGTGCTGACCCACGGGTTTTGGGACATGACGCCGCCGTTCGGGGAAGCGGGTTGGCTGTCGTGGGTCACTGCGCACAGGCTCACGGCGGCGTTGTCCACCCGCGGCTTACAGCGGATGCTGCCGATGACCCACCACAACATCCAGGTCGAGCAGCCGCAGGCGGTGATCGATGCGGTCGAGGCCGTGCTCGACACGCTCGCGGCCGGGCGAGGCCGCCGCGATATGGGCGCGCCGCCGCCGTGATCATCCCCATTGAGACGCTTTGGCTGTTCATCGCCGCGGCTACCGCACTGCTGCTGTCGCCGGGACCGAACATGGCGCTGGTGGTGGCGCAGGCGCTGGCTCAAGGCGTGCGCGGCGGCATTGCGGTCGCATCCGGCATCCTGCTCGCCGATCTGGTCATGACCCTGCTGGTCATGGCCGGGATCGCGGCGACGCTGGCCGCATGGCCGGGCGCATTGGGGGTGATCCAGGCCGCCGGCGCGTTGTACCTGGCATGGCTGGGCGTGCAGTCGCTGCGAGGGCATCCGCAGCGGGGGCAAGTGGAAGTCATTCGCAGCACGCCTGCGATCGTCCGGCTGTCGCTGCTCACCAGTCTGCTCAATCCCAAGGCCCTGCTGTTCTTCCTGGTCTTCCTGCCGCAGTTCGTCGCTCCTGAGCGTGGCCCGGTCGCACTGCAGCTCGGCCTGCTGGGCGCGCTGCTGGCGCTGCTGGCATTCGCCTTCCATGCCGCACTCGGAGTGGCCAGCGCGCACGCCGGACGTCGGGTCACGTTCGGCCAGGCGCGCGTGATCTGGCTGGGCCGCCTGCAGGCGCTGGTGTTCTTCGCGCTGGCGGCGCGCCTGCTGTTGGCATAGCCGCGCGCGGTGGCGGGTACGGATTCATTCCATGGCGTAAGCGGAGGATGCGATGCAGGCAGACAAGGATGCGCAAGCAGTCGAGCCCTACACCGGGCGGTGCCTGTGCGGACAGGTGAGCTATGTCGCGCGTGGAGCACCCGTCTTCGCGTTCAACTGCCACTGCCGCGATTGTCAGAGAAGCACCGGCTGCGGCTACGCGCCGATCCTGTTCTTCGCGCGCGCGGACGTGCAGGTCTCGGGTCCGTTGACCTATCACGCGATCCCCGGTGGAAGCGGTCATACGATTGCGCGTGGCTTCTGCAGCGGCTGCGGGGCACAGGTCGTCGGCGACGCGGGACTGGTGCCGGCACTGATATCCGTGCGCGCCGGAACGCTGGACGATCCCGGGCGTTATCGTCCCAGGGCCAATGTGTTCGCCGCCCAGGCTGCCAGCTGGGATGCGATGGATCCGCAGCTGCCCCGGTTCGACCGCTGGCCGCCCGGACACGGAGTTTCCGCCGCCGGCGGTGCGCACGCGGACGCCTGATCCGGGCGGGGTTAGACTCGCGCCGACGCCGGGTGGAGGGGACGCGGATGCGCGGATGGCAGCGGGTGGCGTGCGCCGGTTGGCTGGTGCTGTCGTGGGTGTTCGCAGGGCCGCTGTGGGCGCAGGCCGGTGCAATGCCGACGGTGGAACTGCGCGCGACCTTCCCGCCCGGGCCCGCCATCCGGGTGCCGCCGAACCAGGCGGTGTACCTGCGCATCGGCTATTCCGCGCCGGCGCCGGTCCACCTGTGGGCGCGTCCGTATTTCCGCGGACGCCCGGTGGAGGCGGGCAGCAGCCCGTCGCTGCAGTATTCCGGCGACGGCGAGACGCTCGGGTTCTTTTTCCTGTTCAAGCCGGGGCAGGTGGACGAAGTGCGCGTCACCGCCGGCGACGGCCGCCCCGCGAGCACTCCGGAAATTGCGCGCTGGCCGCTGCCGGTGGCGGTCGAGGCGGGCGCGCCAGCGCCGGGCCCGGCGCCGGACTGGGTGGCGGCGCTGCGTGCGCAGGAACATGCGCGCGCCGAGCAGCTGCGTGCGCAGGCGGCGCAGGTGCCGCCGTCGGCCGGGTCGATGGCGTTGGTAAGCGGGTTCATGCTGCTGGTGCTGGGGCTGGCGGTGGCCGGCATCGGCTGGCCGCTGTGGGCCCTCTGGCGCTGGCGCGGCGGATGGCGCTGGCTGGCCGCGGTGCCTGCCGCCGCGGTGGCGTTCGTGCTGCTGCGCATCGTGCTGGACACCGCGCGCGATCCCACCTCGCACAATCTATGGCCGTTCGAACTGGTGATGGTGGCGGGCGCCAGTCTGGTCGCGATGCTGGCGCTGGCGCTGGTGCGGCGGCTGCGGGAGGCGCATCTGCAGTGAGCGCCGCGTCCGCCGGCTACAGCCGGTGAATGCGCAGGCGGCGGCCCTTGATCCTGCCGGCGCGCAGGCGTTCCAGCGCGCGGTCGGCCTGGGCGCGGGCGATGGCCACGTAGCTGCGGGTGGGATAGACGTCGATCTTGCCGATCGCATCCTTGTGCAGCCCGGCTTCGCCGGTCAGCGCGCCGAGGATGTCGCCGGGGCGCAGCTTGTCGGTGCGGCCGGCGTCGATGCGCAGCGTCGCCATCGCCGCCTGCGGGACGCCGCGCGGCTTGCCGTCCAGCGGGGCGATGCGTTCGAAACGGATCGGGGTCCTCTGGCGTTCCTCGATCAAGGCGGCCCGTCCGCGCTCCACCTCGGCGACCAGGCTCAGGGCGAGGCCGGCGCGGCCGGCGCGGCCGGTGCGACCGATGCGGTGCAGGTAAGTGTCGGCATCGGTGGGCAGCGCGTAGTTCACCACCGCGCCGATGTCGTCGATGTCCAGCCCGCGCGCGGCCACGTCGCTGGCCACCAGCACGTTGCAGCTGCGGTTGGAAAAGCGCACCAGCACCTCCTCGCGGTCGCGCTGCTCCATGTCGCCGTGCAGCGCCAGCGCGGTGAAGCCGTAGTGCGCCAGCGAGCCCACGACTTCCTCGGTGTCCTTGCGCATGTTGCAGAACACCACGGTGGACGCCGGGTTGAACCGCAGCAGCAGCGCGGCCAGCTGGGGGGCGCGGCGGGTCGGCTCGGCCTCGAAGAAGTGCGCTTCGATGGTGGCCGGCTGGGCGCCGCCGTCCACGCTGATTTCCATCGGCTCGCGCAGCATGGCGGTGGCCAGCGTGCGGATGGCGTCGGGGAAGGTGGCCGAGAACAGCAGGGTCTGGCGGTCCTTCGGGGTGCGCTTGACCAGGGCGCGGATCGGTTCGTCGAACCCCATGTCCAGCATCCGGTCGGCCTCGTCCAGCACCAGCACGCGCACGCCGCGCAGGTCCAGCGCGCCGTGCTGCACCAGCTCCAGCACGCGCCCGGGCGTGCCGACCACCACGTGCGGCGGATGGGCCAGCGAGGCCAGCTGCGGCGCCAGCGGGATGCCGCCGCACAGCACCGACAGCTTGAGGTTGGCGATGCCGGTGGCGAGCTTGCGCAGCTGCTTGCCTACCTGGTCGGCCAGTTCGCGGGTGGGGCAGAGTACCAGTGCCTGGGTGGCGCCGGTCGCGGGGTCGATCCGCTGCAGCAGGCCCAGCCCGAACGCCGCGGTTTTGCCGCTGCCGGTGGGTGCCTGCGCGACCAGGTCGCGGCCGTCGAGGAGGGCGGGCAGCGCCTGTGCCTGCACCGGGGTCAGCGCGGTGTAGCCGAGCGCGTCGAGGCCGGCGCGCAGGGTGGGAGCGAGGGGGAGGTCGGCGAAGGTGGTGGGGGTGGTCATCCGCGCATGATCGCAGTTGCGGGCACCGCGCGGGGAGTCGAGGTGCGGCCGCGATCGCCGCGGCCGCTGCCCGGCAAGGATGGATTCAGGGCGTGACGATGTCGCCGTGCATCGGCGCCAGCCGGCGCAGCAGGCGGTTCTGCGCGCCCACCGGCACGCCGCGGGCGGTCATCACCTTGATCAGGTCTTCCACCATCGCATTGAATTGCGCATCGGTGATGCGGCGGCCGGCGTGCGATTCCTGCATGGTCAGCCCGGTGTAGGTGCAGGGGCCACCGGATTCGACGCAGATCTGCTCGATCAGCTTGCCGCGCAGGCGGACAATGTCGGCATTGGCGAACTGCCGGTTGATGCGGTCGTCGTCCACGATGGCCTCCAGCAGGTCATCGACGATCGCTTCCACGCCGGCACGGCCGCCGAGCTGTTCGTAGGTGGACGGCGCCGGGGTGCGGCTGGCGCAGCCGGCGAGCAGGGCCAGGGCCAGCAGCAGGGGCGCAGTGCGTGGGCGGTGCATCAGAACGAGGCCTGCAGGGAGAGGTAGGCGCCGCGCTGGCGGTCCAGCGTGGCGATGGAGCCGAGGTCGGCGTAGGCCGCGACCACGGCGATGTGCTTGTTCGGGAACCAGGCGACGAAGGCGTCGCGCCAGTCGTCCTCGCGGGCGAAGCCCAGGTTGTCCGGCTTCTGCCGGTATTCCACGCCGACCGCCCAGCGCGGATCCAGCAGCACCGCCGCCGAGGTTTCCAGCACCAGGGAGCGTCCCGATTTGCGATCGCCACCGAAGCCCAGCAGGCCGGCCTGGTTGGCGCGCGTGCTGCGCAAGGTGGCGTTGACCAGCAGATTGCGATCCGCCACGGCGGCGAGGAACAGCTTGCTGGCGGAGAGATAGACATCCGTGCCGTGGTCATCGCGCACGCCGACCGCACGCGGGATGGCAAAGTCCAGCTGGCGTTTGTACTGCACGCCGAGGGCGAGTTGCGGCATCGCGGTATAGACCAGGTCGCCGCCCAGCCGCAGCTTGGCGCCGACCACATCGGCATCGAAGCGTCCGCTGGGCAGGGCCAGGCGGCGCTGCAGTTCTCCCAGCTCGAAGCGCTGGCGCGCGTAGGACAGTTCCAGGCGGTTGTTCCACGCATACGCAGCGCCGTAGCTGGTCAGCGCGTAGTCGCCGGTGTCCACGCGGGTGGCGAAGGCGGTGCCGCCGTGCTGGCCGTCGGCGCCGTAGCCGGACAGCACCGCCCATGGCACGATGCCGCCGCCGGCGCTGCCCTCGAACTGGGTGGCGCCGCCGGTCGCCAGCAGGCGGCCGGCGCGGTCGCTGGCCGCCGCAGCGCCGGACAGCAGCAGGGCGCTGGCGAGTGCGGCGATCCCGAGCCGTGCGCGGCAGCCGTGGATCACGCGCCGTGCCCGCCGTCGAGGCTCGGGCTGACCGAAAACTCCGCATGCCATCGGCGGAACTCCTGGGCGGACAGTGGTTTCGAGAAAAAATAGCCCTGCACCATGTCGCAGCGCAACGCGCGCAGGATCTCCAGCGAGCTGCGCTGCTCCACGCCCTCGGCGATCACCAGCAGCCCCATGTTGTGGCCGATCTCGATGGCGGAACGCACGATCACGGTGTCGTCAGGGTCGTGTTCGAGGCTGGTCACGAAGCTGCGGTCGATCTTGATTTCATCCACCGGCAGGCGGCGCAGCTGCGCCAGCGACGAGTGCCCGGTACCGAAGTCGTCGATCGACAGGCGCACGCCGACCGCGCGCAGCGCGTGCATGGTGGTCATTGCCGCCTGCACGTCGCGCATCACGGAGCCCTCGGTGATTTCCAGGATCAGGTCGGCGGGGGGGATGGCATGCGCCTGCACCAGCGTCGCGACTTTCGTCGCAAGCTGGGTATCCAGCAAGTCCATCGGCGAGAGATTCACCGCCAGCCCAAGATGCAGGCCCTCCTGCCGCCATGCGGCCAGCTGCGTCAGTCCAGTGCGCAGCACGAAGTCCGTGAGCTCGCCGATCAGCCCGCAGTGTTCGGCCAGCGGGATGAACTCGGACGGTGGAATCGGCCCCAGCTCCGGATGCCGCCAGCGCAGCAGCGCTTCGGCATGCGACGGCTGCCGGGTGCGCAGGTCCACCTTGGGCTGATAGACCACGTGGAATTCCCCGCGTTCGCCGGCATGGCGCAGGTCGGTGATCAGGCGCACCTGGCGCAGGTGGAGTTCGTCATGTCCGACCTGGTACAGCGCGACCTGCTGGTGGGTTTGCTTGGCGGAGTACATGGCGATGTCGGCGCGCCGCAGCAGGGTAGCGGCGTCCTCGGCATGCGCGGGATACAGCGCCACGCCGACGCTCGCCAGGACGCTGACCTGCGCCTGCTGCTGCGCGATCACCAAGGGCGCCTGCAGTGCCTTGACGATGGCCCAGGCGCGTCCGGTGGCGGTGGCCTCGTCGGTGTTCTCGAGCAGGATCAGGAACTCGTCGCCTCCCAGCCGCGCCAGCAGGTCGCGGTCGCGGATCGCGACGCGCAGCCGCTGCGCAACCTGCTCCAGCACTTTGTCGCCGAACCCATGGCCCAGGGTGTCGTTGATTTCCTTGAAGCGATCGAGGTCGATCATGAGCGCCGCACATGGCGTGCTTTCCGTCGCGGCGCGCACGAGCATGTGCTGCAGGCGCTCCAGCGCGTACATGCGGTTCGGCAGGCCGGTGAGGGCGTCGTGCTGGGCCTGGTGCCGGATATGCAGCTCGCGTTCGGCGATACCCGCCTGCATGCGGTTGAACGCCTTGGCGAGATCGGACAGCTCGTCGTTGCCGGTCACCGGCAGCGGTTCCGCATAGTCGCCGCGCTCGATCCGGCGGGCGGCCGCGGCCAGCCTTGCCACCGGGCGGGTGACGCTGCGCGCGACGGCGATCGAGACCAGCAGGGCCAGGCCGGCTGCCAGCGTCGCTAGCGCCAGGATCTGCTGCTTGAGCCGGCGATAGGGCAGCATGGCCTCGTCCACGTCGGCCAGCAAAATGACATCCACCGGGCTGGCGCGCTCGGCGCCGGCGGTGGTCAGCGTGGCCAGGAAGCGGCGGCCGTCGAGGGTCAGCGTGCGCTGCGCTGGAGGCAATCCCGGCAGCGATGCCAACTCGCGGGCCGTGGCCTCGGACAGGCTGCTGGCCACCAGCTGCCAGCGCGGGCGGGAGGCGATCACGATCGCGGCTTCCAATCCGGTCAGCGCGCGGTAGTCGCGGGCCACCCGCGTGCCAAAGCGCTTGCCCATCGCCACCCAGCCGATCCGCTGCGGCGCCAGTACCGGCACGATGGCCATCGCATAGGGTGCGCCGTCCAGCACCACGACACCCGCGCTGCTGCCCTGCGCGTTGGCGGCATCCAGCAGGGGCGCCAGCGCGCGCTGCTGGGCCTGCGCATCGCCTTCCAGCGTGCTGGTCAGGACGCTTCCGTCACCGCCCAGCAGCAGCGAGGCGTCGGCCTGGATGCGACGGCCATGGTTGATCAGCACCGAAAGTACGGTCGCGGCATCCCCGGTCGCCACCGCTTCGCGGAAGGCGAAATCGGAGGCCAGCGCGGCCACCGCCTGACGCAACTCGTTGCCGCGGTCGGTCTGCAACTGCCGCCAGACCCGTTCGCCGACCTGCAGGCGGGCGAGCAACTGCCGGTTGACGCTGCGGTCCACCGCCGCATCCACGATCGTCATGGTCGCGGTCTGCATCAGCAGCAGGATCGCCACCAGCGCGAAGACGATCCGGGTGCCAAATCGCAGGCGTGGCCTGGCAGCGGCCATCATCCCCCTTCCTTGAGCTTGCGCAGCTTCTCCTGCAGCGCGCGCAGGCGATCGTCGGCGGGGGCAGCGGGTGCCGCCTGCGGAGGAGCCAGATCCAAGGCCACAGCCGTGCTGGCAGGAGTGCTGCCGAGCGTGATCTGGCGTTCCAGGGGCTGCTTGCCGCGGATGTCCGGATGCCACACGCGCAAGGTATAGGTGCCCGCCGGTGCGTCCAGCCGCGCCTGGCCGTCGCTGCCGGTCATCGCGGAATAGGGCGTATCCAGCACCACCACGTAGGCCAGCATCCAGTCGTGGATGTTGCAGCCGAGTACGACCACGCCCGGGGTATCGAAGGTCACCGGCGGCGCGGTGCGTCCGCTGTAGAGCGGCAGTTCGAAGCGTTTGGCCGGCGAAAACGAATACACCTGGTGGCGCACGTTGTCGCTGTTCGGGAAGACGACCCGGGTACCGGTGGTGATGACCGATACCCGCGGCACGAACTGGGTGTTGCGCTGGTCGATGACGGCCTGGCCTGGTTTGACTGCGGCCGCCGCGGCCGCCGAATGCAGGCTGACCACGGCCGCATCGACCGGCTTGCCCGCCGCGCTCACCTGCAACCGTAGTTCCGTCGCGCCGGCGGGCAGGGCCAGAACCACCGCCAGCAGGGACGCGCATGCCGTCCCCTGCAGCCAGCGGCGACGCGG
>CAYYAT010000008.1:0-3318 GCA_964469595.1 uncultured Thermomonas sp. | reverse complement strand
AGGCGCGCATATCAAGACTCGGAAGGGCGGAAAGACATCCGGTGACAACCATTGACGACTCTCGGCCGGCTGTCAAATGCATCAGGGCGCGCAGTCGCGACTTCGGTCACGGTTTGCGCTGCAGGTCGCCGGGCGAGGTGCGGAGGGCGGTGGTGGATCGCCAATGCGGCGGCGCCGGCGGGGCGGTGGCTGCATCGGCCATCTGGCGCGCAGTTTCTCTGGCATGTCTCTAGACTGGGCGACCGTACTGATTTCGAGAGCTTCCGGTCGATGCCATTGCGCCTGGTGTGTCTGCTGCTTGCCCTGCTGTTGGGTGCTTGCGAGCGTTCGTCGCCCCCGCCGGCGCCGCCCGCCGTCGCACCGGTTCCGCCGCCGGCCCCACGCGTGCAGCGCAAGCCGCAGGCTGAGATCGACTGGTCGCCGGAGGTGCGGCTGGAGGCCGGCGATGCGTGGATCGACTGCAGCCCCGACTACCACCAGGGGGATGGCCGCCCGGTGCTCTCGCTGGCCTACCTCGACCTGCGCAAGACCATGCAGGATTGCCGCGCCACCGGCCTGATGCGGCTGCGCTACAAGGGCCGCATCACCCCCAGCTTCGCCGCGCTGGCCGAACGCACCGGTAAGGTCGCCGGCGACCTCGGGATCGGCAAGCGCATCCTCGACATCGATTCCGGCGGCGGCAGCGTGGAGGCGGCGATGCGCGCCGGCGACGCGATCGGCGAGAACGACTGGACGCTCTGGGTGCGCGGCGATTCCGTCTGCCACAGCGCCTGCGTGCTGCTGCTCGCGGCCGGCGACATGCGCGTGATCGTCGGCCCGGTGGGCGTGCACCGGATGATCCGGGTGAAGTCGGCGGCCACCTCGCGGCGCGAGCTGGGCGAGGAACTGCGCAGGATCAGCGACGACCTGCGCAACTACCTCGAGCGCAACGGCGCCTCGATCGAGGTGTACGACCTGATGACCACGGTGCCCAACCGCACCCTGCGCATCCTCACCGACGACGAGCTGGAGCAGTTCGGCCTGTCCGGCGCCAACGCGGTGGAGGACGATCTCGACCGCATCCGCCTGGCCCGCACCTGCGGCAGTGAATTCCTGCAGCGCCGCGATGCCTTCCGCCGCGCCTACGACGCGCAATGCGTGCAGCCGGCCGATGCCGCGCACCAGGACGTGGCCGAGATCAACGCCTGCGGTCTGGCCCTGCGCCAGCGCTACGGCTTCCCCGACCCGCGCTGCCCGATCGACAGCCCGATGGCCGAACTCGACGGCGCCGTGCTGGCGATCCCGCCCGCCGCGCCGCCGCCGGACCCCGCGCCGGCCACGCCGGAGATGCCGCCTGCGGATTCCGCTGCGGTCGAACATGCCGCGGGCGGCGAGAACGCGTCGCCGGCGCACTAGGCTAGGCCGGCGGCGCCTCAGTCGCGCTCGAAGCGCGCCACGTCCTCGTACAGCTGCAGGCTGCGGCGAATGCCGTCGGCGCCATCGTCCAGCCATCCGCGCGAAGCGTCGGGGCGGCGCAGCGAGCGCACCATCCAGGCCCACGTTGCCAGCGTGCCGACCAGGCCCAGCGCGAGGCTGGCCCAGACCCAGGCCGGGGTCGGCGTCCCCGGCGTGACCGGTGTCTGCCCGGCGACGCCGACCACCACCAGCACCCAGCCGATCCACCAGGGCGCCCCGCACACGACGGAATTGAGCCGTTGCAGACGCAGCAGCGCGCGCAGCCGACGCTGGATCGTGAGCACCGCGGACGACGGGCGGATGCCGGCGGCCAGGGTCAACACCGCCACCGCGAACACGATGTGCAGCACCCCGAAGGCGTGCAGCGCGATGCCGGCGGCCAGCAGGCCGGGAATGCCCGGATTGGTGCGCCAGCAGCCCACGCCCAGCAGCACCAGCCCGATGCCGAGCAGGGCCTGCAGCAGCAGCCCGATCCGCAGCGGCCGCAGTTGGCGCTGCGCCTGCTGCTGGTGCTGCCCGCGCAGCAGCTCGCGCTGGAGGTCTTCCTGCCGCGCGAGGCGCGCGTCCAGGTCCTGCCATGCCGCCTTGATCTCATCCGGTTCCATCGCCCGTTCTCCCGTGATTCGTCGTGGTCAGGTCGCGTCGTGCAGGCGCTGCTTCAGCCGGCCGATGCGGGTAGAGACATTGGTTTCGCTCAGGCCAAGCACGGCCGCGATCTCGCGCTGCGGGCGCTCGTCCAGGTAGAGCAGCAGCAGCGCGCGCTCCAGCGGTGGCTGGTGCTGGATGAAACGTTGCAGCAGCACGACCCGCTGTTGCTGCGCGTGGAGTTCGCCGGGCTCGCAGGCTTGCGTATCGGCGATCTCCTGCGGCGCCTCCTCCAGCGAGCCGCCGTCGTGCCGGTGGCGCAGTGCCTGCATGCGCACGTGGCTGATCGCCACGTTCAGCGCCACCCGATACATCCAGGTGGTGAAGCTGCGCGCCGGGTCGAATTCGGGAAAGGAGCGCCACAGCTGGGCGGCGATCTCCTGAACCAGGTCGGCGCGGTCCTCGGGATGCCGCGCATAAGAGTGCGCGACCTTGAACACGATCCCGCGATGGCGCTGGAACAGTGCCTGGAAGTCGCTGCGGCGCTGGGCCTCGGTCATGGCGGCGGAGGTGTGCATGGGGTTCCCGGTGCGTACGGCGGCGCGCCTCTCGTCCCCATGATTCGCACCGGCCCGGTGTTCCTCACACCGATCCGATGCCCTCAGGGCGAGGCGTCCATCGCCGCCACCCGGATCTCGATCGCGCCCACCCGCACCCGCTGGCCGGCGCGGATCTTGGCGGTCTTGCGCAGTTCCAGCGCGCCATCCACCTGCACTACGCCGCTGGTGACCAGCTGTTTGCCGGCGCCGCCGGAGTCGCACAGGCCGGCCAGCTTCAGCAGCTGGTTGAGTTCGATGAAATCGCGGTCGAGGGTGAAGTCGATGGTGGGCATGGCGGTCACGGTAGGGGGATGCGGGCGCGGATGCCATCGCGTTCGATCACCACGCCCTTGCGGTCGATCGCCACCACCGACAGGGCACCGTTGTGGTCGCCTTCGCCCATGCGCTGGCCGTCGAGGATGACGAAGCGGCGGGCGGGGTCGGCGTCCCACATGTGCATGCTCAGTTTCACCGGCGGCAGGCCGGTGCTGGCGATGTCGGGGATGGCATCCGGCGCGGGTGTGGGGGCAGGTGCGGGAGGTGGCGGGGCGACAGCTGCTGGCGATGGCGGCGACGGGGGCGCGGCGGCGCTCGGCGTGGCCGGCGTGGCCGCGATGGGAATGGCGGTGCTGGCCGGCGTGGGGCGCGCCACCACCTGCGGCAGCGGCGCGGCGAGACG
>CAYYAT010000007.1:0-15632 GCA_964469595.1 uncultured Thermomonas sp. | reverse complement strand
TCAACGTCGTGCCCTACATCGACGTGATGCTGGTGCTGCTGATCATCTTCATGGTCACCGCGCCGCTGCTGAACGTGGGCGTGGACGTGAACCTGCCGCAGGCCAACGCCAAGCCGCTGGAGCAGAAAAAACAGCAGCCGGTGGTGGTGCAGGTGCGCAAGGATGGCCAGCTGACGCTGACCTACGAGGGGCTGGACCGGCCGCAGGCGGTGAATGCCGCGCAGCTGGTCGCCAAGGTGCGCGCCTTCGTCGAGGCCGATCCGCAGGTGCCGGTGTACGTCGCCGGCGACCGCGACGTCAGTTACCAGGACGTATACGCCGTGCTGTCCCTGTTGCAGACCGAAGCGAAGGTCTCGCGTGCCGGTTTGTTAGGCGAAAGCAAAAAGTGATGGGCCGCGCGTGAAGCAGACCCGCGCCGACACCGGCATCGCGATCACGCAGGCCGTGCTGCTGCACGCGCTGCTGTTCGCGCTGCTGTTCGCCGGCCTGCGCTGGTCGCAGCGCAACGTCGCGCTGGCCGCGCAGGGCGATCCGATCGAGGCCGACCTGGTCGCAGTCTCCGACCTCAGCGCGCCGCTGCAGCGCGCCCTGCGCCGCGCCCCGACTGAGGCACCGCCGCCCGCGCCGCTGCCGAAACCGCTGCCCGAAGACACCCCCGCGGTCCCGCCGCCGGCGCAGAAGGCGCTGCCGCCGCCGGTGCCGGAGCCGTCGCCGGTGGAGCAGGAAAAGGTCCAGCGCGACGCGCCCTCGCCGCAGGTGGCCAAGGTCCCGCGCGAGCAGGAGGAAAAGCGCCGCCAGCCCGACCAGGCCGAGCTGGAAGCCAAGAAACAGGCCGAGCTCGAGCGCCAGCGGCTGCGCCAGATCGAGGAGTTGCGGCGGCTGCGCGAGCAGGTCGCGCGCGAGCGCACCCAGGCCGAGATGCGCGCCCAGCAGCTGGCGGATGCGCGCACCGCCGCCGCCAGGCCGGCGCCTCCGCCGCCGGGCAACCGCGGCGCCGATCCCGGCCTGCAGGCGCGCTACACGACCGCGCTGCAGCAGGCGATCGCGCGCCAGTGGACCCGCCCGGATTCGGTGCCGCTGGGCCAGCGCTGCCGCCTGACCATCCACCAGATCCCGGGCGGGGAGGTCACCAGCGTGGACATCTCGCCCGGCTGCCCCTACGACGCGCTCGGCCGGCGCTCGGTGGAGGCGGCGGTGCTGAAGGCCTCGCCGCTGCCGTATGCCGGCTACGAGACCGTGTTCAGCCGCATCCTGGAGCTCAACTTCGTGGCCGAGGACCGCTGACCGCCCGTCGTCTGCGACGCCGCCTTCACGGTCTGCCTGCGTTCATCCTGCTGCTATCGTTATCCGACACTCTGTTCATCTTCGCGGACTCCTCGCCTTGCCCATGCCTGCATCCCGACGCCGTTCGCCCGCCCGCTTCGCCCTGCTGCTGTGCGCGCTGGCGCTGTCGCCGCTGGCGGCTTTCGGCCAGTCCAAGGGGCTGGAGATCGACATCGTCGGTGGCAACGCGGCCGCGCTGCCGATCGCGGTGGTGCCGTTCGGCGGCGATTGCGGGCAGACCGACGTGGCCGGGGTGGTGCGCGCCGACCTGGCCCGCTCCGGCCAGTTCCGCAGCCCGGACCCGGCCAGCCTGCCGGAGCGGCCGACCCAGGGCAGCGAGGTGGCCTATCCCACCTGGCGCATGCTCAAGCAGGATTTCCTGCTGGTGGGGCGCTGCATCCCCAGCGGCGACGGCTACCGCACCGAGTACGAGCTGTTCGACGTGGCCAAGCAGCAGCGCCTGCTGGGCCTGGCCCTGACTGCGCCGGCCAGCGCCATGCGCGACGTCTCGCACCAGATCAGTGATGCGGTGTACGAGAAGATCCTCGGGGTGCCGGGCGCGTTCTGGACCCGCATCGCCTACGTCACCGCCAGCGGCCTCGGCCGCAACACCCGCTACGCCCTGATGGTGGCCGACGCCGACGGCTACAACCCGCGCGCGGTGGTCAATTCCACCGAGCCGCTGCTGTCCCCGGCGTGGAGCCCGGACGGCCGCAAGCTGGCCTATGTCAGCTTCGAGGGCGGCAATTCCGGGATCTGGATCCAGGACGTGGCCACCGGCAGCCGCGAGAAGATCACCAGCTTCCGCGGGATCAACGGTGCCCCCAGCTTTTCCCCGGACGGCACCCGGCTGGCGATGAGCCTGTCCAAGGGCGGCAATCCCGACATCTACGTAATGGACCTCGGCAGCCGCCACCTCACCCAGCTCACCAACCAGTACGGCATCGACACCGAGCCGGTGTGGAGCGCCGACGGCAGCACGCTCTACTTCACCTCCGACCGCGGCGGCCGCCCGCAGGTGTACCAGATGCCCGCCAGCGGCGGCAGCGCCAGCCGGGTCACCTTCGAGGGCAGCTACAACGCCAGCCCGTCGCTGTCGCCGGACGGCAAGAAGCTGGCCACCGCGCAGGGCGCCGGCAACGTGTACCGGATCGCGCTGATGGACCGCAGCACCGGCAGCGCGCGCTGGAGCATGCTCTCGCCCGGCTCGCTGGACGAATCCCCCAGCTTCGCCCCGAACGGCGCGATGCTGGTGTACGCCGCCCGCGAAGGCAGTCGCGGCGTACTCTATACAGTCTCCGCCGATGGCCGGGTGCGCCAGCGCCTGGGCCTCGCCGAGGGCGACGTGCGCGAGCCGGCCTGGTCGCCGCTGCGCAAGCGCTGACGAAGGCCGCCGGCGCGCGTTCCGGATTCTTGCTGTCGTTTTTCGCGATTCGTTCCGTGATTGATCCTGCGATCCACACCCACCGTACCGAGGACCCCACCATGGCTGTTTCGATTCCGCACATCGCCCGCGTCCTGACCGTCGCCGCCCTGGCCTCCGCCGTGGCGGTGGGCTGCTCCAAGAAGGTCAAGGAGACCCCGCCGGTGCAGACCCCGGTGGATACCGGGGCCACCACTGCGCCGGTCGAGGCGCCGCGTTCGGGCATGTACACCCCGGCCGATCTCGACACCGACGCCTGCCTGCGCCAGCGCGTGGTCTATTTCGACCTGGACAAGGACGCGCTGAAGCCGGAGTTCCAGGCCATCATCAACTGCCATGCCAAGTACCTGCGCGACCGTCCGTCCGCGCGCCTGCGCCTGGAAGGCAACGCCGACGAGCGCGGCAGCCGTGAGTACAACATGGGCCTGGGCGAGCGCCGCGGCAACGCGGTGTCGGCCGCGCTGCAGGCCAACGGCGGCTCTCCGACCCAGCTCACCGTCATCAGCTACGGCGAAGAGCGCCCGGTCTGCGCCGAGCACAATGAGGACTGCTGGGCGAAGAACCGCCGCGTCGAACTGATCTACACCGACAAGTGATGCGTTCGCGCGTCGCCTTGCTGGCCGCGGCGGTGCTGCTTGCACCGCCGGCGGCATTCGCCCAGCGCGCCCCCAGTCTGGCCGACCGCGTGGCGGCCCTCGAACAGCGCGCGGCCGGCGACCAGAACTCGGTGGAGCTGGTGAACCAGATCGGCCAGCTGCGCAGCGAGGTCCAGGACCTGCGCGGCCAGCTGGAGGAACTGCAGCACCAGCTGGAACAGGCCCGCCAGGGGCAGCGCGCGCAGTACCTCGATCTCAGCGGCCGCCTCGACCGCCTGGAATCGGGGCAGGCCAGCACGGCCCCGCCACCGCTGGCCACCGCCCCGGCCACGCCTGCGGCGGCGGCCCCGGCCCCGGCACGCGCGGTCGCCGCTGCGCCCGCCTCCCCGCTACCCGCGCCGGCCGCCACCCCGGCACGCGACGAACAGGGCGCCTACGGCTACGCACTGGATGCCCTGAAGGCGGGCGACTACGTGGAATCGGCGCGCCGCCTGCGGGAGTTCCTGGCCACCTATCCCGGCGGCAGCCTGGCCCCGAACGCGCTGTACTGGCTGGGCGAAAGCTATTACGTCACCCAGAACTATGCGCTCGCCGCACAGCAGTTCCAGGCCCTGCTGGACCGCTATCCCAGCCACGACAAGGCCCCCGGCGCGCTGCTGAAGCTGGGGCTGTCGCAGTACGGGCTGCGCCAGTCCGATGCCGCCAGCGCGACCTTCCGGCAGGTGCTGCAGCGTTATCCCGGCACCGACGTGGCGCGTACCGCCGAGGACCGCCTGCGCTCGATGCAGGTGGCCGGCAGCCGTTAAAATGCCCGCATGAACGACGTCGCCGATGCGGCCGCCGCATCGGCGGCAGGCCAGGCCGAGCGCCTCAAGCTCACCGAAATCTTCCTCTCGCTGCAGGGCGAGGCCCGCGACGCCGGCTGGCCCACGGTGTTCGTGCGCCTCACCGGCTGCCCGCTGCGCTGCCAGTACTGCGACACCGCCTATGCCTTCCACGGCGGGCAGTGGTGGGACATCGACGCGATCCTGCAGGAGGTGGCCCGCCACGGCGCCCGCCACGTCTGCGTGACCGGCGGTGAGCCGCTGGCGCAGAAGCGCTGCCTCGTGCTGCTGGAAAAACTGTGCGACGCCGGCTACGTGGTCTCGCTGGAGACCTCCGGCGCGCTCGACATCGCCGGCGTCGATCCGCGCGTCTCGCGGGTGGTGGACGTGAAGACGCCCGACTCGGGCGAGGCGCATCGCAACCTGTGGCCGAACCTCGCGCTGCTGACCGCGCGCGACCAGGTCAAGTTCGTGATCTGCGCGCGCGCCGACTCCGCCGGGGCACGGGGGGTGGTGGCCGCGCCTCGCCGGCCCGAGACCTGCGCGGGGCTGTTCTCGCCCCGCGCCAACCAGCTCGCCGCGCGCGAGCTGGCCGACTGGATCGTCGCCGACCGTCTGCCGGTGCGCTTCCAGGTCCAGCTGCACAAGCTGCTGTGGGGCGAGGAGCCGGGCAAGTGAGCGCGATTGGCGCCGTTCCCGCGCGGGCGGGAAGCGTCCCTGCCCGTTGCGTCCCCCGAATCAACCGCGACGGCAACACCAAGAGCGATTCCCGCCTGCGCGGGAATGGCGGTTCCAAGGATCCCCGGCAATGATCGAATCTTCAAAACCCGCCGTCGTCCTGGTCTCCGGCGGCATGGATTCCGCCGTCGTGCTCGCCATCGCGCGCGAGGCCGGCTTCGCCCCGCATGCGCTGAGCGTGCGCTACGGCCAGCGCCACACCTCCGAGCTGGACGCCGCCGCGCGCGTCGCCCGGGCGCTGGGCGCGGTGGCGCACAAGACCGTGCACGTGGACCTGCGCAGCATTGGCGGCTCCGCGCTGACCGATGACATCGACGTGCCCACGGATGCCGACGGCCACGTGATCGGGCAGGGCATCCCGTCCACCTACGTGCCGGCGCGCAACACCATCATGCTGTCGATGGCGCTGGGCTGGGCCGAGGTGCTGGGCAGCACCGACCTCTTCTGCGGCGTCAACGCGGTGGATTACTCGGGCTATCCGGACTGCCGCCCGGAGTTCATCGCCGGCTTCGAGGCGCTGGCCAACCTGGCCACCAAGGCCGGGGTGGAAGGCCGCCGCTTCCGCGTGCACGCGCCGCTGATGCGCATGAGCAAGGCCGACATCGCGCGGGAAGGCCTGCGCCTGGGCGTGGACTTCGCGCAGACCGTGAGCTGCTACCAGGCCGACGCCGAAGGCCGCGCCTGCGGCCACTGCGACGCCTGCCGCCTGCGCGCGCAGGGCTTTGCGGATGCCGGCCTGCCCGATCCCACCCGCTACGTGCCCGGCGCGGGCATCGGCTAGCCGGCATCGGTTAGAATGCGCGCCCCGGCGCAACGCCGCGGCAATCCTTTCGTGGGCCGTTAGCTCAGTCGGTAGAGCATCGGACTTTTAATCCGCTGGTCGTTGGTTCGATTCCAACACGGCCCACCATTTTCTCCGAGCGTTTGAGTCCTCGTGCAGTCGGTCTTCGAATCGGGGCTGGGCGCACTCACGCCTGTGCGAGCGTCGCGATCACCTCGCGGCCGTAGCGTTCGAGCTTGGCGGCGCCGACCCCGCCGATGCCGGCGAGGGCGCCGACGTCGCACGGGGCGGCGAGTGCGATCGCGCGCAGGGTGGAGTCCTGGAAGATCACGTAGGCAGGCACGTTCTGGGTGCGCGCGACGTCCGCCCGCCACTGCCGCAGGCGGGCGAAGCGGGCGGCCGCGTCGGCCGGGAGTTCGATCGCGGTAGCGCCGGTGCGGCCCCCGCTGGCGGTCGTGCCGCGGCGGCGCTCGCGGCGCGGCGGTTCGGCGCGCAGGTGTAGCGCGCGCTCGCCGCGCAGCAGCGGCTTGGCGGCGGCGGTCAGGCGCAGGGCGCCATGGCTGTCGAGATCGGTGTCCAGCAGGCCGGCGGCGACCAGCTGGCGGAACACGCCGCGCCACTGGGCCGCATCGAGCTCGCGGCCGATGCCGTAGGTGCTGAGCGCGGCATGCCCGAACTGGCGCACCTTGGCGGTATCCGCGCCGCGCAGCACGTCGATCACGTGCGCCGCGCCGAACCGCTGGCCGGTGCGGTATACGCAGGACAGCGCCTTGCGCGCGGCCTCGGTGGCGTCCCAGGTGCGCGGCGGCGACAGGCAGTTGTCGCAGCTGCCGCAGGCGCCGGGATGGGATTCGCCGAAATAGGCCAGCAGCGACTGCCGGCGGCAGCCGGTGGATTCGCAATAGCCGATCAGCGCGTCCAGCTTGCCATGCTCCAGCCGCTTGCGCTCGTCGCTGGCCTCGCCGTCCTCGATCATCCGCCGCAGCAGCACGGCATCGCCCAGCCCATAGGCCATCCACGCCTCGGCCGGCTCGCCGTCGCGGCCGGCGCGGCCGGTTTCCTGGTAATAGCCTTCCAGCGATTTCGGCAGGTCGAGGTGGGCGACGAAGCGCACGTCCGGCTTGTCGATGCCCATCCCGAACGCGATCGTCGCCACCATCACGATGGCCTCCTCGCGCAGGAAGCGGCGCTGGCGCTCGGCGCGGGTGTTGGCATCCAGCCCGGCGTGGTAAGCCAGCGCGCGCAGGCCGTGCCCGGCCAGCAGCTCGGCGGTGGCCTCCACCTTGCGCCGCGACAGGCAATACACGATCCCGCTCTCGTCGCGATGGGTCTCGAGGAACTCCAGCAGCTGCCGCTGGCCGCCGTCGCGCGGCGCCACCGTGTAGCGGATGTTCGGGCGGTCGAACGAGCTGACGAACTGGCGCGCGTCCTGCAGCGCCAGCCGCTCCACGATCTCGCGCCGGGTGGGCGCGTCCGCGGTGGCGGTGAGCGCGATCCGCGGCACCTCCGGCCAGCGTTCGTGCAGCAGGGTGAGCTGGCGGTATTCCGGGCGGAAGTCGTGGCCCCACTGCGAGACGCAGTGCACCTCGTCGATCGCGAAGAGGGCGATCCGCACGCGCTCCAGCAGGCCCAGGAAGCGCGGAGTGAGCAGGCGCTCGGGCGCCACATACAGCAGGTCCAGCGCGCCGTCCGTGAACTGGCGTTCCACCGCCGCGGCCTCGGCGGCCTCCAGGCTGGAGTTGAGGAACGCGGCGCGCACGCCCAACTGGCGCAGGGATTCCACTTGGTCCTGCATCAGCGCGATCAAGGGCGACACCACCACCGCGGCGCCCTCGCGCAGCAGCGCCGGCAGCTGGTAGCACAGCGACTTGCCGCCGCCGGTGGGCATCAGCACCAACGCATCGCCTCCGGCGAGCAGGTGTTCGACGATGGCGCCCTGTTCGCCGCGGAATCCGGAGTGGCCGAACACGCGGCGGAGCGTTGCGAGGGCAGGCGACGGCATCCGGCTAGGTTAGCAAGCCGGGCCGGGCAAGGGAGCAGGGCCGGGTGCTCCGGCCCCGCGCGCAGGCCCGTCGGGCGCGGCTTATTCCAGCAGTGAGCGCAGCATCCAGGCGTACTTCTCGTGGGTCTGCAGGCGCTGGGTGAGCAGGTCCACGGTGGGGTCGTCGCCGGCGGCGTCGGCGGTCTTGAGCACCTTGCGCGCGGTGCGGCAGACCGCCTCGTTGCCGTCCACCAGCTGCTGCACCATGTCGTGCCAGGCCGGCGCGGCGGCCTGGCCGGGCTCCTCGCGGATCGAGCTGAGGCGGATGAACTCATGGTACGAGCCGGGCGCGTTGTAGCCCAGCGCGCGCATGCGCTCGGCGATGTCGTCCAGCGCGTTCCACTGCTCGGTGTACTGGGTCTCGAACATCAGGTGCAGGCTGTTGAACATGGGCCCGCTGATGTCTTCAGGTACAGGGTGTAGGCATCGGCCAGCACGTGGCCCAGGCCTTCGGCGATCCTGCGGCGGTCGCCGGCGGCGATGCCGATGTCGATCGCGCGGCTGCCGTCGGCATGCGCGGTAGTCTTGGTGGATTTGTGCTCGGACTTCTTCTTGGCCATGGCGGACTCCTCGTCGTGCCCGTGGTGGGCTTGGGATGGGCTTGCGGCGACAATACGCCGGTTGCCCTTCGATCTGAAATCGGAATGCCCGCTGCCCGCGATACATGAAGCCTATCGAACACGCCCCCATGCCGGCGCTTCCCGCCGACCCACGCCACGCCCGGCGCGCCATCGAGGCCGCGCTGGCGCGCGATCGTGGCCGCTTGCTCGGCCTGCTGGCGAAGTGGCGGGCCAAGCCCGCGGCGGAGGCGGCGCGCGAAGCATTCCTTGCGTGCCTGCAAGCATCGCTGGCCGCGCGTGAACGCCGCGTCGCCGCGCTGCCGGCGCCGGGCGCGGTGGATCCGGCGCTGCCGATCGCCGCGCATGCCGAGGAACTGGCCGAGCTGATCCGCGCGCACCAGGTGGTGGTGGTCGCCGGCGAGACCGGCAGCGGAAAAACCACGCAGCTGCCAAAGCTGTGTCTGCTGGCCGGGCGCGGCGCGGCCGGGATGATCGGGTGCACCCAGCCGCGGCGACTGGCCGCACGCTCGGTGGCGCGGCGCGTGGCCGAGGAGCTGCAGGTGCCGCTGGGCGGCGCAGTGGGCTACCAGGTGCGTTTCAACGAGGCGGTCGGCGAGCAGACCGCGATCAAGTTCATGACCGACGGCATCCTGCTGGCGGAAATCCAGGCCGACCGCTGGCTGTCGAAGTACGACACCCTGATCATCGACGAGGCGCACGAGCGCAGCCTCAACATCGACTTCCTGCTGGGCTACCTCAAGCAGCTGCTGCCGCGCCGACCCGACCTCAAGCTGGTGGTGACCTCGGCCACCATCGACACCGCGCGTTTCGCCGCGCACTTCGGCGGTGCGCCGGTGGTGAGCGTGGAGGGCCGTGGCTATCCGGTGGAGGTGCGCTACCGGCCGCTCGAGGGGGACGGCGCGGAGGATGGCGAGGACGCCGGGCAGCGCACGCTGGTGGACGGCATCGTCGCCGCCTGCGACGAGATCATGCGCGAGAAGGGCCTCGGCGACACCCTCGTCTTCCTGCCGGGCGAGCGTGAGATCCGCGAGGTCCACCAGGCACTGGAACGCCGCAAGTACCGCCACACCGAGGTGCTGCCGCTGTACGCGCGGTTGTCCGCGAAGGACCAGGACCGCGTGTTCCATCCGGGATCGCAGCGCCGCATCGTGCTGGCCACCAACGTCGCGGAAACCTCGCTGACGGTGCCGCGCATCCACTACGTCGTCGATCCCGGCGTGGCCCGGGTCAAGCGTTACAGCCCGCGGCAGAAGCTGGACCGGCTGCACATCGAGGCGGTGTCGCAGGCCAGTGCCAACCAGCGCGCCGGCCGCTGCGGCCGCATCGCACCGGGCACCTGCTTCCGCTTGTATTCGGAAGCCGACTTCGCCGCGCGCCCCGCGTTCACCGACCCGGAGATCCGCCGCGCCGCGCTGGCCGGGGTGATCCTGCGGATGCTGGCGCTGGGGCTGGGCAATATCGAGGAGTTCCCGTTCCTGGAACCCCCCGATCCGCGCGCCATTGCCGATGGCTGGCAGCAGCTCAATGAGCTGGGCGCGGTGGATGCCCAGCGCAGGCTCACTGCCATCGGCAGGACGATGGCGACGCTGCCGGTGGACGTGAAGCTGGCGCGCATGCTGGTGGCCGCCCACGCGCACGGCGTGCTGCGCGAGATGCTGGTGATCGCCAGCTTCCTCGGCATCCAGGACCCGCGCGAGCGTCCGGCCGACGCGCGTGCCGCGGCCGATGCCGCGCACGCGCAGTTCGCGGATGCGAAATCCGAATTCATCGGCATCCTCAAGCTGTGGGCGGGCTACCGCATCGCGCACGAAGAGATGACCCAGTCGCAGCTGCGCAAATGGGCCGACAGGCACTTCCTCGGCTTCCTGCGCCTGCGCGAATGGTGGGAGCTGCACCGGCAGCTGAAGCTGCAGTGCGAGGCGCTGTGGCCGGGAAAGGCGGAGAAGGGTACGGATTCGGTTTTCGTGGAAAGCGGGCCGGATCCGATTTCCGCCGCCTCCTATGCGGCGCTCCATCGCGCCCTGATCGCCGGCCTGCCGACCCAACTGGGCCATCGCAGCGACAAGGGCACCTACGAAGGACCGCGTGGCCGCAAGTTCCAGCTGTTTCCGGGCTCGAAGCTGGCGAGCAAGCCGCCGCCGTGGCTGCTGTCGGCCACGCTGCTGGACACCGAGAAGGTCTGGGCGATCACCAACGCCGCGATCGAGCCGGAGTGGGCGATCGCCGAACTGCCGCACCTGCTGGCGCGTCGCTACCACGACCCGCACTGGTCGCGCGCGCAGGGGCGGGTGGTCGGCAGCGAGCAGATCAGCCTGTTCGGGCTGGTGCTCGCGCCGAAGAAGCCGGTGCACTACGGCGCGCTGTTCCCCGAGGAGAGCCGGGTGATCTTCGTGCGCGAGGCGCTGCTGACCGGCGAGATCAACACCCGCAGCGCCTTCCTCGCCCGCAACCTGCGCACTCTGGAGCAGGCCCGGCAGGAAGAGGCGAAGCAGCGTCGGGTGGGGCTGGTGGTGGACGAGGACTGGCAGGCGCGCTGGTACCTGGACCGGCTGCCGCCGCACGTGCACAACGCGCAGGCGTTGGATGCCTGGTTAGGCAAACTGTCGAAGGACGAGAAAGCCGCGCTGGAGTGGTCGCGCGACGACCTGCTGGTAGCCGACCAGACCGACGCCGCGCGCTTCCCGGCCTACCTCGCGCTGGGCGAGGCGCGGTTGGCGGTGCAGTACCGCTTCGCGCCGGGCGAGCCCGACGACGGCATGACCGTGGTGGTGCCACTGCACCTGCTCAACGCGCTGGATGGCGCCCGCCTGTCGTGGCTGGCGCCGGGCTTCGTGGAGGACAAGGCGACGGCGCTGATCAAGTCGCTGCCGAAGGCGCTGCGCCGCAACTTCGTGCCGGCGCCGGATTTCGCGCATGCGTTCGCGGAAGCCTTCCCGCAGCCGGACGCCGACAGCCTCGAAGGCGCCCTGGCGAAGTTCCTGAAGAAACTCTCCGGCGTGGACGTGTCGGTCGTCGATTTCGATACCGCCACCATCGAGCCGCACCTGCGCGCCAACCTGCGCCTGCTGGACGGCAAGGCGGTGCTGGTCGAATCGCGCGACCTTCCCGATCTGCGCGCGCGCTTCGGTGAACGCGCCGCACAGGCGTTCGCGCGCCACGCCGCGCAGGGCATGGCGCAGGCCGGGTTGACGGCGTTCCCCGACGCGCCGATCTCCGTATCGGTGCCCGGCGCCGGCGGCGTGCCGGCCTATCCCGCCTTGCAGGACGACGGCGACAGCGTCTCGCTGGCCCTGCACGCGCAGCGCAAAGAGGCCGAGCGCCGGCATCCGCAGGGCGTGCGCCGGCTGCTGGCGATCGCGCTGGCCGACAAGCTGAAGCAGGCGCGCAAGCAGCTGCCGGTGCCGCCGAAGATTTCCCTGCTGTACGCGGCCATCGAGTCGGCATCGCCGCGCATGGACGGCCTGAAGGACGCCGACCGCCTGCGCGCGGACCTGGTCGATGGCGCGTTCGCGGCGCTGAGTGCCGACGGCCTGCTGGAGATCCGCGACGCCGAGGCGTTCGCGCACCGCCGCGACGCACTCGCGCGGGCGCTGTTCGGCGAGGCGATGCAGCGCCTGCGCCAGGCCGAGACCATCCTCGGCCTGGTGGCGGAAGTGCGCGCCAAGCTGGAATCGAAGCTGATCGGCTGGGCGCGCGCCAACCTCGACGACATGCGTGCGCAGCTGGAGGCGCTGGCCGCGCCCGGCTTCCTGCGCGACACCCCGGCCGCCGCGCTGGCGGAATACCCGCGCTGGCTGAAGGCGTTGGCGCTGCGGGCCGAGCGCGCCCAGCGCGACCCCGGCAAGGACCAGGCGCGGATGCTGGAGCTGGCGCCGTTCCAGCAGGCGCTGGCGGCGGCCGATCCGGACGACCCGCAGGCACGCGCGCTGCGCTGGGAGCTGGAAGAACTTCGCGTGCAACTGTTCGCGCAGGAGCTGGGCGCCAAGGGCGGGGTCTCCGCGAAGCGCCTGGCCGCGCGCCTCCAGCAGCTGCGCCCGCGCGGATAAGCGGCGGCGCGGGCGTCAGTCGTCCACCCGCTCGCCCAGAAGTTCACGCTGGCGGCGTTCCAGCTCCTCGGCGTAGCGCTTGCGCACGAAGCGCTCCGATAGCACCCCGAGCACGTGGCCGTCACCGTCCACCACCGCCAGTTCGTCGCTCTGGGTGGTGTCGAAGTGGCGCATCGCCGCCAGCGCGTCGGCATGCGCCGGCAGCGCCACGTCGCGGTTCTGGGCGTAGTCCTGCACCGGCGCCTCGGGCTTGACCCGGTCGGCGTACAGGTCGGCCAGCGCCACGATGCCGGCGTAGTGCTGGTGCGCGTCCACCAGCACCACTCGCGGCACCGAGCCCAGCGGCAGCCGCTGGCGCGCCTGCGCCACCGTCAGTGTGGCCGGCAGGATGTCCGGCGCGCGCTGCATCATGGTCCCGGCGGTGAGCGTGTGCACCCAGCCGATGTCGCGCGCGCTCTTGATGTCGGCGCCGCGCAGGTGGAAGCGCCAGGTCGAGAACGAATAGCCGAAGATGCGCCGGGTCACCGTGCTGGAGACCAGAACGGCGGCGATCGCGGCGCTGGTGAGGGCGAAATCGTGGGTGCTTTCCAGCACCAGCATCGCCATCGTCATCGGTGCGCCGACGATCGCGGCCGACAGCGCCGCCATGCCGATCAGCGCCGCGCCGATCTCGTTCAGCGGCGGGTGCCCCAGCGCCAGCGCGGCCAGCTTGGCGAACACCGCGCCCAGCAGGGTGCCGGTGAACAGCGAGGCGAAGAACAGGCCGCCGCGGAAGCCGAAACCCAGCGAGATCGCCGAGGCCAGGCACTTCAGCACCAGCAGGATCGCCAGCCATTGCAGCGGCTGCTGCACGGTCAGGTCGATGTGCTGTGCGCCGTGCCCGGCCGACATCACCTGCGGCGTCACCATCGCCAGCGGGATCAGCAGCAGGCCGCCGGCGGCCGGGCGCAGCCAGATCGGCAGGCGGGTACGTCCCACTCCGGCTTCGATCAGGCCGACCAGGCGCATCACCGCCACCCCGACCAGCGCGCTGGCGATCCCGATCAGCGCGTACAGCGCGTAGTCCTGGAACTCCAGCCCGATGCCGGCCGGCGCCGGCAGCATCGGCAGCTGCTCGCCCAGCGCCGCGCGCACCGCCACCGCGCCCAGCACCGCCACCGCCACCGGCGCCAGCGCGGCCGGGCTGTAGGCGCCGATCACTACCTCGAAGCCGTAGAACGCGCCCGCCAGCGGGGCATCGAACGCCGCCGCGATCGCCGCCGCCGCGCCGGTGCCGACCAAGGTGCGGATGTCGGCGCGGCGCAGCCGCAGCACGCGCCCGAGCTGCGAGCCGGCGCCCGCGCCCATCTGCGCATACGCCGCTTCCAGACCCACCGAGGCGCCGCTGCCGTTGGACAGGATGGTCTGCGCCGACACGATCAGGTTGTCGCGCATCGACATCCGCCCGCCGTGCAGCGCGTTCGCCTCCACCGCGTCCACCAGTTGGCGGCGGCGCGCGCGTGCGTAAAGGCTGATCAGCCCGATCACCAGCCCGAACAGCGGCAGTGCGAGCAGCAGCACGGGATCCACGCGCGGCAGTGCGCTCAGGTGTTGCGCGTCGTCCGGCAGGCGGTACCACCAGGCCTGCAGCGCATGCGCCAGATGCTCCTGCAGCAGCGTCAGGCCGCCGGCCAGCAGGCCTACCAGCAGCGCCAGCAGCAGGAACGCGCCATCGCGGGTACGGAACACCTCGCGCACCAGCGACGCCAGTGAGCGCACGTGCTGGCGCGCGGACAGCAGGTCGGCGTGGGGCGACATGGAGGCGGCGAAGGCACCGGAGTGGTCGGAACCCGGACAGTCTAGGCCACCTGGCCTGGCGATGCCGAGCGCATGCTGGCCGCTGCCGGGGGCTGCGGCTACTGTAGGCGCATGCCGATCGCCGCCCTTGTCCCTGCCGGTTTCGCCGATGCGCTGGCGCAACTGCCCGCTGGAGCGCTGCCCGCGCCGCTGGCGCAGCTGTGGCTGGCGCGCGCACAGGCGGGTGCGCCGATGCGCGACCGTCCCGAGGTGCTGGCCGATACCCTCGCGATCCTGGCCAGTCTCAATGCCGACCCCGAGGTGCTGGCCGCGGCGCTGCTGGATGCGCTGGTGGACGTGGAGGCGCTGGCTGCGGAGGCCGCGATCGCCCTGCCCGAGCGCCTGCGCGCGCTGCTGCAGGGTCAGCGTGCCGCCAGCCGGGTGTGGGCGCTGCACCGCGACCACGGCGGCGGCCGCAATCCCGAGGGCATGCGCCGCCTGCTGCTGGCGCTGGTGCGCGACCTGCGGGTGATCCCGATCGTGCTGGCGCGCCAGCTCTCGCGCATGCGCGCGGCGTGGCGGCTGCCGGCCGCGGAGCAGCAGGCGCTGGCGGCGATGACCCGCGACATCCATGCTCCGCTGGCCAACCGGCTGGGCATCTGGCAGCTGAAGTGGGAGCTGGAGGATCTCGCGTTCCGCATCCTGCAGCCGGTCGACTACCAGCGCATCGCGCAGTCGCTGGACGACAGCCGCGCCGGGCGCGAGCGCTACATCGCCGCGGTGTTGGCGCAACTGCGCGAGGCGCTGGCCGCGCAGGGCGTGCAGGCCGACGTGGCCGGGCGCCCGAAGCACATCTACAGCATCTGGAAGAAGATGCAGCGCAAGGGGCTGCCGATCGAGGAACTGTACGACCTGCGCGCGGTGCGCGTGCTGGTGGAGGACATCCCGGCCTGCTATGCGGTGCTGGGGCTGGTGCATGCGCTGTGGGTGCCGATCCCCAGCGAGTTCGACGACTACATCGCGCGGCCCAAGCCGAACGGCTACCGCTCGCTGCACACCGCGGTGATCGGCCCCGAGGGCAAGACCCTGGAGGTGCAGATCCGCACCCGCGAGATGCACGCGCAGTCGGAGCTCGGCGTGGCCGCGCACTGGCGCTACAAGGAAGGCGGCAGCGCCGGCGGCGCGGCGATGGACAAGCGCATCGCCTGGATGCGCCGGCTGCTGGAGCAGGCCGCCGAGGCCGCCGGCGAGGGCGACCCCAGCCCGCTGCAGGGCATCGACAGCGAGCTGGTCGAGGACCGGGTGTACGCGCTGACCCCGAAGGGCGAGGTGGTGGACCTGCCGCAGGGCGCCACCGTGCTCGATTTCGCCTATGCCATCCACAGCATGGTCGGGCACCGCTGCCGCGGCGCCAAGGTGGACGGGCGGATCGTGCCGCTGACCTATGTCCTGCGCACCGGCGAGCGGGTGGAGATCCTCACCGGCAAGGTGGCCGAGCCGCGG
>CAYYAT010000006.1:0-15781 GCA_964469595.1 uncultured Thermomonas sp. | reverse complement strand
CGACCAGCGCATGCCGGACATGAGCGGCACCGAATTCCTGGGCCGGGTGCGCGACATGTACCCGGATACCGGGCGGCTGGCGCTGTCCGGCTATACCGACGTGAACACGATCAGCGAGGCGGTGAACCAGGGAGCAGCCTACCGGTTCCTGCTCAAGCCCTGGGATGACGCCGAACTGCGCGGGCACATCCGGGCCGCGTTCCGGTTGGCGGAACAGCGGCGCGGCAGCGTGGTCCCGGATGCGGACGTGGGCGCGGGCTGAGCGTTCGCCGGCTTCCCACGCGCGCTGCCTGGACGCGACCGGCGCCCAGCGGCCGGGTCAGGCGGCGGGCGGGGACGCCTCGCCGGCATCCGGCGTCGGCACCTGCCGGATCGGCAGTACCACCCGGAACGTGCTGCCCTGCCCCACCTTGCTGGTGACGTCGATCCGCCCGTGGTGCTTGGCCACGATGCTGTAGGAGATCGCCAGCCCCAGCCCGGTGCCGCGCCCGATCGGCTTGGTGGTGAAGAACGGGTCGAACAGGTGCGGCATCGACTCCGGCGGGATGCCGCAGCCGCTGTCGGTGACGCTGATCCAGACCTCTTCGTCGTCGCAGCCGCTGGCCAGCACGATGGTGCCGCGCTGCTCGATGGCCTGGCCGGCGTTCAGCAGCAGGTTCAGGAACACCTGGTTGATCTCGGACGCCAGGCACTCCACCAGCGGCAGGCTGGTGTAGTGCTTCTCCAGCCGCACCTTGTATTTCAGGTCGTTCCAGACGATGTTGAGGGTGGAGTCCAGCCCCTGCAGCAGGTCGGCCGGCTGCATCTTCTGGTCGCGCCCCACCCGCGAGAAATCCTTGAGGTCCTGCACGATCTTGGTGACCCGCTCGATGCCCTCGCGCGATTCGCTGAGCAGGTTGGGCAGGTCGCCGAGGATGTAGTCGATATCCAGCTGCTGGCGCGCCTGCACGATCTCCTGGCGGCGGGCCTGCGGGTTCTCGGAGAACAGGACCTCGTGGTATTTCTCGACCAGCGACAGCAGCGCGCTGCTGTAATCCTGCAGCGTGCCCAGGTTGGAGCCGACGTAGCCGATCGGGTTGTTGATCTCGTGCGCCACGCCCGCGGCCAGCTGGCCGATCGAAGCCATCTTCTCCGAGCGCAGCAGCTGTTCCTGGGCGGTGGCCAGGCGGTCCACCGTGCGCTGCAACTCGGCGTACTGGCGCTGGCGCTCGTCGCGTTCGCTGATGTCCAGCACCACCATCAGGCAGTGGGCGCTGTCCTGCGACTGCCCGCAGTGAATTTCCAGCGCCAGCGGATGCTGCGGGTCCGGGCGCACGATGCCCTTCCAGTAGCCATCGCGCAGTGCGGTGGCCCACTGCTCGTCGCCGACCAGCGCCACCAAGGATTCCGGGCGGCCATCGCCGACCAGCTTCGCGGCCAGCGCCTGCGCAGCCGGATTGGCCCGGTGCACGCGCCGCTGCGCGTCCAGGAACAGGACCGGGAAATGGATGGTGCTGGCGGCCCAGAGGGCGTCATCGCTCCACAGTCCCGAGGGCTGCGCGGGAGGTTCGCTCATCCACACCCCAGCCAGCGGCCGCCGGCACGCGCCGTGCTGGCAAACCCGGAAACGTCATAGGTGCCTGTGGCCTCGCTGCGGCCGAGATGGCGCAGCGTCCAGGCGACTTCCCGGCGCCGGCGCGCCAGCAGCACCGCATTGGCGCGGTTGAGTTCGTGCAGTTCACTGATGCGCGCGTGGTCGTCGGGGCCGGCGATGCGCTCGGCATCGCGCAGGGCGACGAGCTTGGCCTGCGCGGACTGCATCAGGGCATCGACGTCGTGCTCCAGCAGGGCCCGGCGCTCGGCCTGCAGGGCCAGTTCCAGCGCGTCCAGCGGGTGCACGTCGACGTCGGTGCTCATGGGCGGGTCACTTCAGGATTTCGCGTTCCAGCGCCAGCAGGCGGTTGGCGATTTCCTGCGGGTCGATCTGGTAGCTGCCGTTGTCGATCGCGCTGCGGATTTCCTTGACCTTGGCCATATCCAGCTTGGACGGCCCGGCCAGTTCCTTGGCCATCGCCTTCAGCCCGACGGCTTCGCCGGTCAGGCGCAGGCTGTCCACCGGCGGCGTGGCCTGCACCGAGGGTGCGCGCGGGTTGCCGGCGCGGGCCTGGGCGGCTTCGGTGACGGCTTTCGCCTCCACGGGCTTCGCCGGCAGGTTGCCTTCGATTTTCGTGGTCATGGCAAGTGGCTCCGGATGACGGGTTCGAACGGGTTAACGGCCGTCTCGAATCGGACTTTAGGGGGATTCGGCGGAAAAACTCAATTGACCACGTCCACCGTACCGTCCGCGTTCAGGCGGCCGCGGATGATCCGGTGCGAGCTGTCGTTTTCCACGTTCACCACGTTCCCGGCCATGGCCTGCCCCAGCGCCCGCCCGCCCATGCGGATCTCGGAATTGCCGATCCGGGCGCGCAGCACCACCGGGTCGCCACGCCTGACGATAACGGCCGGTGCGCCGCCATCTGCAGGGGCGCCCGCGGCGGAGGGGCCGGCCACTGCCGCCGGGGCGTTGCGGATCGGCACGAACAGGCGCCAGCCCGGGGCGTCGGGGCAGCGCACGTCGGCCACGGTCGGGGTGCTGGGCACCGCGACCAGCGGCTGCCGGCAGGCCGCCAGGCGCAACCCCGGGGCCACCATCGCCTGGGTCCCGGGGCCGGCCTGCAGGGCGGTGAGCGCGGCCTGCTGGATCGCCGCCAGGTCCTGCAGGGACTGTGCGGGCGCGTCCAGACACAGCGCAGCAAACACAAGGCCGGCCAGACAGGCAGGCCGCAGACCCCTCGGGACGGGGTGGCGCCGGTGGGGGAAGCCGGGGCGGAAATGCGGGGTCGGCATGGGTGGTGGGTGCGTGCAACCAGGTTGGCCTTCCTGAAGCAAGAGACATGCCGGCTCAAGACGCCGGGCTTGCGGCCGACAATGCCCGCATGGCACGCAACCAGCTGCTCGACCGCATCGACCAACGCATCCGCCTGGCCGGCCACAACCGGTTGGCCCTGCTGCTGTTCCGGCTGGGAGGGCGGCAGGTGTTCGGGGTGAACGTGTTCAAGGTGCAGGAGGTCCTGCTGCGTCCGCCCCTGTTCACCCTGCCCCAGCTCCCGCCGGGGTTCCTCGGTGCGGCCGACATCCGCGGGCGCAGCGTGCCGGTGCTGGACCTGGCGACCGCGATCGGCCAGCCCGGCGAGCTGGCCGCCAATTACCTGGTGGTGACCGAGTTCAACCGCACCGTGCAGGGCTTCCTGGTCTCGGCGGTGGACCGCATCGTGAACATTGCAGTGGAGGACGTGAAGCCGCCGCCGGAGCTGGGCAGCGATCCCCACTACCTGACCGGCGTCACCCGCTACCACGACGAGCTGATCCAGCTGGTGGACGTGGAAAGCGTACTGGCCGAGGCGCTGCCGGCGCAGCAGGCCAGCGTGTCGATCCTGCCGGTGGCGCAGGGTGGCGGCCGCGAGGTGCTGGTGGTGGACGATTCGCGGGTGGCGCGCAACCAGATCCGCAGCGTGCTGGACCAGCTGGGGCTGGGCTGCACCCAGTTGTCCGATGGCCGCCAGGCGCTGGAGCACCTCAAGCAGATCGCCGCCGGCGGGCAGCGCCCCTCGCAGCGGTATGCGATGGTCATCTCCGATATCGAGATGCCGGCGATGGATGGCTACACGCTGACGTCGGAAATCCGTCGCGACCCGATGCTGAACGATTTGTACGTCCTGCTGCACACCTCGCTGTCGGGCGTGTTCAACCAGGCGATGGTCGAACGGGTGGGTGCGGATGACTTCGTCCCCAAGTATTCGCAGCAGGAACTGGCGGAGCGGATCACCGCTCGCATCTCCGAAGTGGCATCAAATTAATCTTATATTTGATTGATTTTGATCGGATAAATATTCCTGAAGCATTCCCCCGGCTGCGGCGCGGTGCTTGCAGGACGCCCGGAAGGGGCTTTCCGGCCGCCGCCCGCGGCGGCCACGGAATGCCGTCGCGGCAATCGGCACGTCATTTGCATTGACCTCATGCGAACAAGCCCCTGGAGGGTCGCATGAGTGATTTCCTCGGTATCCATGGCACCTCGCTGATCCTGCGGGAACAGCGGCTGCAGGTGCTCGCCTCCAACCTGGCCAATGCCGATACCCCCGGCTTCCAGGCCCAGGACATGGACTTCAACACCGCGCTGCAGGCGGCGCTGTCCCCGGCAGCCGGCGCCAGCGGTGAAGACCCCTACCAGAGCGCGGCCAACCTGGCCCGCTATGCCCGTCCCAGCGCCCAGCCCAGCCTGGACGGCAACACCGTGGACACCTCGCGCGAGCAGGCCGCGTTCTCGCAGGCGGCGCTGGAGTACCGCGCGTCGATGTCGTTCGTCGAATCCAAGGTCAAGACCATGCTGACCGCGATCACCGGCCAGTAAGCGGAGGCCCGCCATGAGCAATCTCCCGATCTTCGACGTCGCCGGTTCGGCCATGCAGGCCCAGTCGGTGCGCCTGAACACGGTGGCCAGCAACCTGGCCAATGCCAATACCGTGGCCGGCACCCCGGAAGGCGCCTACCGCGCCAAGCAGCCGGTATTCGCCGCCGAGGCCATCCCCAACAACCAGGCCCTGGCCGGCGTACGCGTCACCGAGGTGCGCGAGAGCACGGCCGAGGCGGTCAAGCGCTACGACCCCGGCAATCCGCTGGCCGATGGCCAGGGCTATGTGTACGCCCCCGACGTGGATCCGGTGGCGCAGATGGTGGACATGATCTCCGCCTCGCGCAGCTACCAGGCCAATGTCGAAGTCTTCAACAGTGCCAAGGAACTGGCCGTCGCCACCCTCAACATGGGCCGCTGAACATGAGCACCGTCGGTTCCACCTCGTCCAGCGACAGCCTGTACTCGCAGTACGCGCTGCCGAACGCGACCTCCAAGAATGCCTCCACCGGCGGCATGGGCCAGGCCGATTTCCTGCGCCTGATGACCGTGCAGATGAAGAACCAGGACCCGCTGAACCCGCTCAAGGGCGCGGAGTTCCTGGGCCAGCTGGCGCAGTTCTCCACCGTGCAGGGGATCGAGAACATGCAGCAGGCCATGGGCGCCATGGCCACCGTGATGGAGAACGACCAGTCCCTGCGCGCCGCGGCGCTGGTAGGCCACGACGCCCTGGTGGACGTGGACAAGGTGCAGCTGGGCAGCGGCGCGGGCGCCAGCGGCGAGATCGTCGCCAATCGCGCCGGGCCGGTGCAGCTGGAGATCGTGGATGCCAGCGGCAGCGTGGTGCGCCGGCTCAACGTCGACGCCAAGGACGCAGGCGCCACCAAGTTCACCTGGGATGGCAAGGACGACAGCGGCAACGCCGTCCCGGCCGGCCAGTTCACGTTCCGCGCCACCGCCGGCAGTGGCAAGGACACCGAGGCGCTGGCGGTCCGGCTGGCCGCGCGCATCGACAGCGTCTCGATCGAACCCCAGGGGCTGGTGCTGAACCTCGCCGGCCTCGGTGGCTACCCCTTGTCCTCCGTCCGTCGCATCGGCTGACCGCGGCCGGTTTTCCCACTCCAGGAGCGCATCACCATGAGCTTTCGCATCTCCATCAGCGGCATGAATGCCGCCAGTTCCGACCTCGAAGTCACCGCCCACAACATCGCCAACGTCAACACCACCGGCTTCAAGAGCTCGCGCGCCGAGTTCGCGGATGTGTTCGCGGTCTCCACTTACGGCATCTCGCAGAACGCGATCGGCGCCGGCGTGCGGCTGGCGGCGGTGGCGCAGCAGTTCAGCCAGGGCAATATCGACTTCACCGGGCGCGCGCTGGACATGGCGATCTCGGGCCAGGGCTTCTTCACCCTGTCGGACAAGGGCAACATCGTGTATTCGCGCGCCGGCAACTTCGGCACCGACCGCGATGGCTACATCGTCAACCCGTCCGGCCAGCGCCTGCAGGTGTTCGCGCCGAACGCCGCCGGCGGCTTCGACACCGGTCGCATGAGCGACCTGCGCGTCCCCAATGGCGACGCACCGCCGGCCGCCACCAGCAAGGTCACGATCGAGACCAACCTGCCGGCCGCGGCTTCCGCGCCGACCGCCGCGCCGTTCGATCCGAACGATCCGACCACCTACAACCAGACCACCTCGATCACGATCTACGACTCGCTGGGCGCGGCGCATACCCAGGCGCAGTACTACGTCAAGACCGCCAATCCCAACGAGTGGCAGCTGTATACCTACATGGACGGCACCGCGGTGGGCGCGGCGCAGACCCTGCAGTACTCGAATGCGGGCGCCCTCACCTCGCCGGCGCAGATCACCCTGCCGCCGTTCACCCCGGCCAACGGCTCGGCCCCGCTGAACATCACCCTGGACCTGGGCAATTCCACGCAGTACGGCAATGCCTTCAGCATCCAGACCCAGACCCAGGACGGGCATGCCACCGGGCGTATCACCGGGATCGACATCTCGCCCGAGGGCGTGGTCTCGGCCCGCTACACCAATGGCGTGGCGCAGCCGCTGGGCCAGGTGGCGCTGACCAATTTCGCCAATCCGCAGGGCCTGCAGTCGCTGGGCAACAACGCCTGGGCCGAGACCTACAACTCCGGGCAGCCGCTGCGCGGCCAGGCCGGCTCGGCCGATTTCGGCATGATCCAGGGCGGCGGGCTGGAAGCCTCCAACGTGGACCTGACCGAGCAGCTGGTGAACATGATCACCGCCCAGCGCAACTTCCAGGCCAATGCGCAGATGATCCAGACCCAGGACCAGATCGCGCAGACGGTGATCAACATCCGCTGATGAACAGTCCCGCCCCGGCCAGGGCCGGGGCGGCGGGAGACCGCCATGACCGATCGCGCCCTGTACGTCGCCATGACCGGTGCCAGCGCCATGTTGCGCGGGCAGGCCACGGTGGCGCAGAACCTCGCCAACGTGGACAGCACCGGCTTCCAGGCCACCCTGGACGCCACTGTCGCGGTCCCGGTGGCCGGCCCCGGCCTGCCCACGCGGGTGGCCGCGACAGCACGCACCCTGGGCGTGGACGCGCGCGCCGGGGCGATCCGCAACACCGGCAATCCGCTGGACGTGGCGCTCAAGCCGGAGCGCTGGCTGGCGGTGCAGGATGCCAGCGGCGGCACCGCCTACACCCGCGCGGGCGACCTCACCCTGAACGCCAACGGCATGCTGATGACCGCCCGCGGCCAGCCGGTGCTGGGAGCCGACGGCGCGCCCGTCTCGATCCCGGCCTACCAGGCGCTGGAGATCGGCCAGGACGGCACGATCTCGATCATCCCGCAGGGCCAGCCGGCCTCGACCATGGCCGAGGCCGGCCGCCTGCAGGTGGTGGCCGCCAAGACCACCGAACTGCAGCGCGGCGACGACGGCCTGATGCGGCCGCTGCCGGGCGCGCAGCCGCCCCCGCCCGCCACCGGCGCGGCGCTGACCAGCGGCACCCTGGAATCCAGCAACGTGGACGTGGCCGGCCAGCTGGTGTCGATGATCGCGCTGTCGCGCCAGTTCGACATGCAGGTACAGCTCTTGCACCGTGCGGACGAGAACGCCCGCGCCACCAGTTCCATCGTGTCGCTGACCTAAGCCTTCCCGCCCGCTTCCGCACCCGTTTCCCGAGGACACTGCCATGACCCAGGCCCTGTGGATCGCCAAGACCGGCCTCGACGCCCAACAGACCAAGATGGCGGTGATTTCCAACAATCTCGCCAATACCAACACCACCGGCTTCAAGCGCGATCGCGCCAGCTTCGAGGACCTGCTGTACCAGACCCTGCGCCAGCCGGGCGGCGCGACCTCCGAGCAGACCCAGCTGCCCACCGGCCTGCAGGTCGGCACCGGCGTGCGCGTCGCGGCGACCGCCAAGCAGTTCGCCCAGGGCGCGCTGAACCAGACCGGCAACGCGCTGGACGTGGCCATCAACGGCCGCGGCTTCTTTGAGGTGCTGATGCCGGACGGGACCTCCGCCTACACCCGCGACGGCAGCTTCCAGATCAACGCGCAGGGCGAGGTGGTGACCAACGAGGGCTATCCCGTGCAGCCCGGCCTGCAGCTGCCGGAAGGCGCGCAGAGCATCACCATCGGCGCCGACGGCACGGTCAGCGTGCAGCTCGCCGGGCAGGCGCAGCCGGTGCAGATCGGCGCCCTCACCCTGGCCGACTTCGTCAATCCGGCCGGCCTGCAGTCGCTGGGCGAGAACCTGTACGCAGAGACCGGCGCCAGCGGCCCGGCCCAGACCGGCGGCCCCGGCACCGGCGGCCTCGGCCGCCTGGTGCAGGGCTCGCTGGAGGGCTCCAACGTCAACGTGGTGGAAGAGCTGGTGAGCATGATCGAAACCCAGCGCGCCTACGAGACCAACGCCAAGGCGATCTCCACCACCGACCAGATGCTGGGCTACCTGAACAACAACGTGTGAGCCGCGCCATGCCTTCCCTCCCCGCCTTCGCCCGCCTTGCCGCGTTCGCCATCGCCCTGCCGCTGGCGCTGTCGGCCTGCGCCGGCATCAACCGCCTGCAGGGCGACGTGCGTCCGTTCGACGCGCCGCAGCCGTATCCGGTGGCGCAGGCGCCGGTTGCCGCCCCGGCCGTGCCGCAGGCCGGCGACGGCGGCGGCTCGATCTACGCCGCGCGCAGCGGCAAGGGCCTGCGCCTGTTCCAGGACAACAAGGCCAGTGACGTGGGCGACCTGCTCACCATCGTGTTGGTGGAAAGCACCACCGCCTCGACCCAGGCCAAGACCGCGGTGGCCAAGAAGAGCGCCACCAGCATGAGCGTGCCGACCCTCGGCAACGCCGTGCTGCCGGGGCTGTCGGCCTCGCTGGGCGGCGACCGCAGCTTCAGCGGCAACGGCGACAGCGCGCAGAGCAACAAGCTGGACGGCCAGCTCACGGTGCAGGTGGTGCAGGACCTCGGCAACGGCAACCTGCTGGTGCGCGGCGACAAGCAGCTGCGCCTGAACCAGGGCGACGAGCTGGTGCAGGTTCAAGGCATCGTGCGTCGCGCCGATATCGGTCCCGACAACCGGGTGACCTCCGACCGCGTGGGCGACGCGCGCATCGTCTACGGCGGGCGCGGCACCCTCGCGCGTTCCAACGCGATGGGCTGGCTGGGCCGCTTCTTCAACTCTGCCCTGGCTCCGTTCTGAAGGCCGCGACCATGAACCGCACCCTGACCGCGCTTGCCGCCCTGCTGTGCACCCTGCTGCTGGCGCCCGCCCCGGCCCGCGCCGAACGCGTCAAGGATTTGGCGCAGGTCGCCGGGGTGCGCGGCAACCCGCTGATCGGCTACGGCCTGGTGGTCGGCCTGGACGGCAGCGGCGACCGCACCAGCCAGACGCCGTTCACCGTGCAGAGCCTGAAGACCATGCTGGAGCAGCTGGGCGCCACCATCCCGCCCGGCGTGAACCCGCAGCTGAAGAACGTGGCCGCGGTGGCGGTGAACGCGGAGCTGCCGGCGTTCGCCAAGCCCGGCCAGCCGATCGACGTCACCGTCTCCTCGATCGGCAACGCCGGCTCTCTGCGCGGCGGCACCCTGCTGATGACCCAGCTCAAGGGCGCCGACGGCGAGGTGTACGCGATCGCCCAGGGCAATCTGATCGTCAGCGGCTTCGGCGCGGCTGGCCGCGACGGCTCGAAGATCTCGGTGAATGCACCCAACGGCGGCCGCATTCCGTCGGGCGCCATCGTCGAGCGCCCGGCCCCGGCCTCCGCGAGCAACGGCAACGTCACCCTCAACCTGCACGAGGCCGACTTCACCACCGCCGCGCGGATCGTGGCCGCCGTCGATCGCGCGTTCGGCCCCGGCCGCGCGCGCGCGCTGGACGGCGTGACCATCGAAGTCACCCCGCCGCCGGGCGACCGCATCGCCTTCCTGTCGGCGCTGGAGTCGCTGGAAGTGAATCCGGGCGCGGCGGCGGCCAAGGTCATCGTGAACGCGCGCTCCGGCACCGTGGTGATGGGCGGCCAGGTGACGGTGCTGCCGGCCGCGGTGGCGCATGGCTCGCTCACGGTCACCATCAACGAAACCACCCAGGTCAGCCAGCCCGGTCCGTTCAGCCAGGGCCAGACCGTGGCGGTGCCGCAGTCCAGCGTCAGCGCCACCACCGAAACCAACCACATGGTGCTGTTCAAGGGCGGCACCTCGCTGGAGGAAATCGTGCGCGCGGTGAACGCAGTCGGCGCCGCCCCGGGTGACATCGTGGCCATCCTGGAAGCCCTCAAGCAGGCCGGCGCGCTGCGCGCCGAGCTGGAAGTGATCTGACATGGCACGCCGATTGCTTGACGACTGACATGCGCCTGCCCGCCGCCACCCCGATCCCGCTCCAGCGCTCCCAGGTGCCGGAGCGCGCGCGCGTGGAGGAAGCGGCCCGCGGGTTGGAAAGCCAGTTCGCGCAGATGCTGATCAAGAACCTGCGCAGCACCACTCCGGGCGATCCGTTCGGCGGCGACACCACCTACCGCGAGATGTACGACCAGGCGCTGGCGCAGGCGCTGACCAAGGGCCGTGGGTTGGGCCTGCAGCCGATGATCGTGCGCCAACTGGCCGACGCCCAGGCCGAGCCCGCCCCGGCCACGCCGGCCGGGTTCCTGCCGCTGAATCCGGCGGCCCGTCCGCTGCCGCTGGCACCGGCGAACACGCCGTCCGGGCTGCCCTTGCCGGCCGGCCTGCGCGGCGATTCCTTGACAGGCGATTCCTTGACACTGGCCCCCGCCAGCAGCGGCGCCTCGTTGCCGGCGATGGCAGTGCCGGCGCGTCCGCCGCTGCTGGCCGCCACCAACAAGACCTGCGACGAAAACGCGCCGCTGGACTGCAGCAGCCCCGAGGCGTTCGTGCGCTCGGTCTGGCCGCACGCGCAGAAAGCCGCGGCCGAGCTCGGGGTGCCGCCGAAGGCGCTGGTCGCGCAGGCCGCGCTGGAAACCGGCTGGGGCCGGCGGCTGGCCGGCAAGAACGGCCAGGCCACTTCGCACAACCTGTTCGGGATCAAGGCCGGCGGCGGCTGGCGCGGCGACCAGGTGGAAGCGCCCACCCACGAATACGTGGATGGCACCCGCGTCGCCACCCGCGCCCGTTTCCGCAGCTACCGCAGCGCGGCCGACAGCTTCGCCGACTATGCCCGGCTGCTGCAGGGCCCGCGCTACGCCGCGGCGCGCGCCAGCGGCGGCAGCGTCCACCAATTCGCCAGTGCCCTGCAGCGCGCCGGCTATGCCACCGACCCGGCCTATGCCGCCAAGATCGCGGCCATCGCCGATGGCGCCACCATGCGCCGTGCCCTCGACGGGCTGGAGGGATAACCCATGACATCCGGCATCCTCGGCACCGGCACCTCGGCCCTGCTCGCCTACCAGCGCGCGCTGTCCACGGTCAGCCACAACGTCGCCAATGCCGCCACCCCCGGCTACACCCGCCAGCGGGTGGAGCTGCAGGCGCGCCCGGGCGCCAGCGCGATGCTCAGCATCGGCCAGGGCGTGGACGTGAAGCAGCTGACGCGCCTGGCCGACGGCCTGGTGTTCGCACGCCAGAACGACAGCGCCGGCGAACTCGGCCGGTTGAACCAGCTCTCGCAGCTGGCCTCGCGGGTGGACGGGCTGATGTCGGATTCGGCCACATCGCTGGTCGATCCGTGGTCCAGTTTCTTCAACGCCGCCAAGGGCGTGGTGGCCGACCCCACCTCGAACCCGGCGCGCAGCCAGCTGCTGGCTGCGGCCGACCAGCTGGCCACCCGCTTCCGCAGCATGGACGGCCAGCTGGCGAAGATGGACGACGACGTCGATCGCAGCATGACCAGCAAGATCGCCGACGCCAACCGGCTGGCCAGCGAGATCGCCGACCTCAACCGCAACATCATCTCCGCCGGCGGCAACGTCTCCTCCGACCTGCTGGATGCGCGCGACCAGCGCGTGCGCGACCTGTCCAAGCTGGTCGGCGCGCAGACCGTGATCCAGGACGACGGCGCGATGAACGTGTTCACCACGGGCGGCCAGCCGCTGGTGCTGGGCGTGCGTGCCAGCAGCCTGGCCACCACCCCGGACCCCTACCGGCCGGATCGCCTGCAGCTGGCGCTGCAGACCTCGACGGGCGCGATGCGCCTGCCGGAAGGCACGGTCAGCGGCGAGCTGGGCGGCCTGCTGGAGTTCCGCAGCCGGATCCTCGACCCGATGCGGGCCGAGCTGGGGCGCATGGCCACCGCCTTCGCGCAGAGCGCCAACGCGATCCAGAACGCCGGCATCGACTACAACGGCAACCCGGGCGCCAACCTGTTCACGCTGGCTCCGCCGCAGGTGGCCGCGAATGCCGGCAACACCGGCAGCGGCGGGCTGTCCGCGAGCATCGACGACGTCGGCGCGTTGACCGGGCAGAACCTGGTCCTGCGCTTCGATGGCAGCAACTGGAGCGCGCAGCGCGCCGACACCGGCGAGGCGGTGGCGATGACCGGCACCGGCACCGCGGCCGATCCGTTCAAGGTGGGCGGCATGGCGATCGTCGCCAGCCCTGGGGCCGCCGCCGGCGACCGCTTCCTGGTCAACCCCACCGATGGCGCCGCCGGTAGCCTGCAGGTGGCGATCAAGGACCCGGCCGGGATCGCCACCGCCGCGCCGCTGACCAGCAGCGCCGACCCTGCCAATCTGGGCGATGCCAAGGTTGCGTCTTCCGCGATCACCGACGCCGCGCAGTTCGCCGGCTTCACCGGCGCCACCCTCGATTTCATCGACGCCACCCACTACACGATCGACGGCAACGGCCCCTACACCTACGTGTCCGGCAGCGCGATCGCCGGCAATGGCTGGAGCCTGACCCTCTCGGGCACGCCGGCGGCCGGCGATTCCTTCACCCTCGGCCGCACCGGCCCGCGCTCGTCCGACAACGCCAACGCCCGCCAGCTGGCCGCGCTGGACACCAGCGGTGTACTGGATGGCGGCACCACCGCCCTGACCACCGGCGTCACCCGCCTGGCCAGCCGCGCCGGCGGCGAGGCCAGCCACGCCCAGCTGTCGCTGCAGGCGCAGCAGGCGATCGACGACCAGGTGAACGCCGAGCGCGAGTCGCTCAGCGGCGTGAACCTGGACGAGGAGGCGGCCGACATGCTGCGCTACCAGCAGGCCTACCAGGCCGCCGCGCAGGTGATCGCCACCGCCGACACCCTGTTCCAGACCCTGCTCTCGGTCGTACGCCGCTGACGAGGACACCGCGATGACGATGCGCCTTTCCACCGCCCAGATGCAGTACGACGCGCTGTCGATGATGCGCGCGCGCCAGGGCGAGATCAGCAAGTACCAGCAGCAGATCGCCTCCGGGGTGAAGCTCACCCGCGGCGCCGACGACCCGACCGGGATCGCCGACGTCCAGCACCTCGACCATGCGCTGGCATCGCTCGGCCAGTTCGACCGCAACAGCACCCTGCTGGGCGACCGCCTGCGCCAGCAGGAGGGCGCGCTGGCCGATGCCGGCGACCTGCTTCAGCGCGCCCGCGAACTGGCGGTGCAGGCCGGCAACGGCGCGCTCAGCGACAGCGACCGCCACGCCATCGTGGTCGAGCTGCGTGGCCTGCGCGAGAGCATGCTGCAGATCGCCAATCGCGACGATGGCCGTGGCCGCCAGCTGTTCGCCGGCACCCAGGACGGGGTCAAGCCGTTCACCAGCGGTGCCGGCAACGTCAGCTACCTCGGCAACGACGGCCAGAACCTGGTGGACGTGGCGCCCGACACCGCGCTGGCCGATACCGATGCCGGCAGCCGGGTATTCATGAACATCCCCACCGGCGACGGCATCAGCCGCGCCCGCGCCTCCGCCGGCAATAGCGGCAGCGGCGTGCTGGAATCCGCTCAGGTCACCAGCAGCACCACCTGGAACGGCGCCACCCTGCAGCTGCGCTTCCCCAGCGCCGGCAATTACGAGGTGGTGGACGGCAGCGGCAACCCGCTATCGCCGCCGGTCGCGGGCAGCTTCAGCCCGGGCCAGCCGATCAGCGCGCAGGGCGTGCAGTTCGTGGTCAGCGGCAACCCGGCCGCGGGCGACAGCTTCACCGTGGAACGCTCGCCCAGCCAGGACATCTTCGCCACCCTGAAGAACCTGGCCGACGCCCTCGACCAGCCCGGCAGCAGCGCCGCCGATGTCGCCCGCCGCGCGAACGCGCTGCGCGCCGGGCAGGAAGACCTCGCCGGGGCGCAGCAGCACCTGCTGGACATCCGCGCCGAGACCGGCATCCGCATGAGCAACCTCGACAGCGCCGACGCCATGCGCAGCGCCAGCAACGTGGCCATGACCCAGATGCTGTCCGGCCTGCGCGACACCGACCTGGCCGACGCCATCAGCAAGCTGCAGTACAACATGACCGCCCTCGACGCCGCCCAGCGGATGATGGCCCGCCTGCAGAGCAGCTCGCTGTTCGACAAGCTCTGAGGTCCCCGCCAGCGCATGTCGCCCGCCTGCGGGTGCGACGTTGGCATATGGTTTGCACAAGGACGATCACGTCTTTCCAGCGAGCCGATATGACGACTACAGCACCCGCAGGCCTTGCTCCCGAGGACACCGTCCGCGTCGGTGATCTCGGCTCCGTGCTGGATCGATTCCCGCGCGTGAAACTCCTGTCCCTGGATTGCTTCGACACCATCCTGTGGCGGAGAGCCGGACATCCGGCAGACGTGTTCTACGACATGCAGCAGCAACCGGCATGGAAAGCCGTCGGCCTGGATGCCAGGCTCCGGATCCGGGCGGAGATGCAGGCACGCAGTCTGGCCCAGTTGCGACGGGGCAGCCACGAAGTCACGCTCGAGGAAATCTACCGGGCTGCCTGCGATGATCTGGGCCAGGAGACCTTGGAGTCGCTCCAGGAAGTCGAGCTGGCGGCGGAAGAAAGGGCGTGCTACGCCATGCCCCAGGCCGTTGCCCTGCTGCGTGCGGCAGCGGCACGCGGCGTGCAAGTCATGGTCGTGTCTGACACTTATCTGCCCGAGCCCTTGCTGCGCAGGCTGCTCGCCGCTTGCCTGCCCGCGGATGCCTATGCCGCAATTCACCGGGTATGTGCTTCATGTGAATACGGAAAGTCGAAGGCGGGCGGCCTTTTCCCGCTGCTCGCCAGCCGCCTGAACCTGCCCGTGGCGCGTATGCTCCACGTTGGTGACAACCCGCTTGCGGATGTGTTCCCGGCGCGGGCCGCCGGGATTGCCTGCCTCCACTTGAAGCACCTGCCGGAAATGCTCGAATCGCGCCGGCAGTTCGCCGCCACTGCGCTTTGCATGCTCGAGCCGGGCGTTCACTCCGAACGGGGCGCCCCCGCTGGCTACCATCCGGTGATCGCAGGCCTTGCCCTGGACGAGGACGACGCGGACCGCAGCATCGGAATCGCCACCCTTGGCCCCTTGATGCATGCCTTCGCAAGCTGGCTCCTGGCCCATCGGACCGCAGGGCAATCGAACGGAAGGCGCGTCAAACTGGCGTTCCTGCTGCGCGACGGTTACCTGCCGCACGCTGCCTACGAAACGCTTTCCGGCCAAACGGATGGCCGCCCTGTCTACGTTTCCCGGTTCGCCGCATTTGCCGCCTCGTTCCGCGACGCAGGCGACATCGAGCGCTACCTCGCCCTGTTCGCCACTTCCGGCGAATATGCGGCAATGCTGAAGCAGCTCGGCCTGCAAGGCGAGGAAGGCGATCGCATTCTCGAGGCCCTGCAGGGGCATCCGTCGCCGCAGTCGGAATTCAACAGGCGCGTGCTGCATCCGCGCATGGTGGCGAAGATCACCGAGCGCTCCGCGCGCTATCGCGCGAGGCTGCGCAAATACCTGGATCGCGAATTGGGGGG
>CAYYAT010000005.1:2278-16775 GCA_964469595.1 uncultured Thermomonas sp. | reverse complement strand
AGAACATCTCGCAGATCGCGGTGGTGATGGGCAGCTGCACCGCCGGCGGCGCCTACGTGCCGGCGATGTGCGACGAATCGGTGATCGTCAAGAACCAGGGCACCATCTTCCTCGGCGGCCCGCCGCTGGTGAAGGCCGCCACCGGCGAGGTGGTGGACGCCGAGACCCTGGGCGGCGCCGAGGTGCACACCAGCATTTCAGGGGTCGCCGACCATTTCGCCGAGGACGACCGCCATGCGCTGGAGATCGCGCGCAGGATCGTCGGCTCCCTCAACCGGAAGAAGGTCGTGCCGGTGGCGACGCAGCCCGCGCGGGAGCCACTGTATCCGGCCGAGGAGCTGTACGGCATCGTGCCGAAGGACGCGCGCCGGCCGTTCGACATCCGCGAGGTGATCGCGCGCATCGTCGACGGCAGCGAGTTCCAGGAATTCAAGGCACGCTACGGCAAGACCCTGGTCACCGGCTTCGCCCACCTGCACGGCTATCCGGTCGGCATCGTCGCCAACAACGGCATCCTGTTCCCGGAGAGCGCGCTCAAGGGCGCGCACTTCATCGAACTGTGCAACCAGCGCGGCATCCCGCTGGTGTTCCTGCAGAACATCACCGGCTTCATGGTCGGCAAGAAGTACGAACAGGCCGGGATCGCGAAAGACGGGGCCAAGATGGTGACCGCGGTGGCCTGCAGCCACGTGCCGAAGTTCACCGTGGTGATCGGCGGCAGCTTCGGCGCCGGCAATTACGCCATGTGCGGCCGCGCCTACGGCGCCCGCTTCCTGTGGATGTGGCCGAACGCGCGCATCAGCGTGATGGGCGGCGAGCAGGCGGCCAGCGTGCTGGCCACGGTCAAGCGCGACGGCATCGAGGCCCGCGGCGGGATGTGGACGCCCGACGAGGAAGAGGCGTTCAAGGCGCCGATCCGCCAGCAGTACGAGGACCAGGGCAACCCCTACTACGCCACCGCGCGGCTGTGGGACGACGGCATCATCGACCCAGCCGACACCCGCCGCGTGCTGGGGCTGGGGCTGTCGGCCGCGCTGAACGCGCCGATCGAGGAGCGCACCCGGTTCGGCGTGTTCCGCATGTGATGCGCATCGCATTCGCGCCACGGGTTGACGTATCGCGCGCATTCATGCCGCAAACCGTCGCCCCGGAGTGATAGCCTCGGCAATTCCTCCCGTGAGAGCCTGCCCATGGCCATCTGGAAAGACCCCGCTCCGGCGTCCAAGCCCGAACCCGCCCGCTTCGATCCGCCCACCCATCTGCCCGACCTGGCTGCCGCGCAGGCCGCGCCGGTGCGCGCCGTGGAAACGCCCGCGCGCGAATCGGTGATCGCCGCCGACCTCTCGATCGAAGGCAAGATCGAAGGCGCCGGCCACGTCCGCATCGCCGGCAAGTTCAAGGGCGACGTCAAGGTGCAGGGCAACCTGGCGATCGACCAGGGCGCCAAGGTGTCCGGCAGCGTCACCGCCGGCAAGGTGACCCTGGCCGGCGAGCTGGACGGCAACATCACCTCGGCCCAGCACGTGGAGTTGCTCGCCAGCGGCGCGCTCAACGGCGACCTCAAGGCCGGTTCGCTCACCGTCGCCGCCGGCAGCCGCATCCGCGGCCACGTGGAATGCGGCTGGGAGAAGGACGCCAAGGCCGCGAAACCGGAGCCCGGCGCCGCCGCATGAGCGCCATCCGCCCGGGCGAGGCAGGCGCCACCCGCGCCTGCCCGCACTGCAAGGCCACCATCCTGGAAAGCTCGGCGGTCTGCCCGGCCTGCCGCGGCCATTTGCGGTTCGATGCCGCCGCCACCGATGCGGCCCAGCGCTTCGTGCCGCTGCACGTGGAGGGCACCCTGCGCGGCGACGACCACGGCAGCTTCGAGTACACGATGGTGGTGGTGATCCGCAACGAACGCGGCGAGGAAGTCGGCCGCCACGTGGCCGGCGTGGGCGCGGTATTCCCCGGCGAGGCGCGCAGCTTCAGCGTATCGGTGGAAGCGGTACCGGTGCCGGCCGGCAAGCGCCGGCGGCACTGAGCCACCGCTTTTTCCGCAACCTTTTTTTCACATCGCGCCGATTAGAGTCAGGCTGCCGCTTCCGCGGCCACCGGCTCGCGGCTGCTGCCCGCAGCACGCCCGACCGCAGTGCAACTTCACACACTCAGGAGTCCATGAGATGACCACGAAGCTGTATGTCGCCCTGGTGGCTGCCACGCTGGCGCTGACCGCCTGCAAGAACGACACCCAGACTGCGCAGGATGCGGCCGCCGACGCCAACGCGGCGATGCACGATGCGGCCGATGCCACCAAGGCCGCCGCCGATGCCACTGCAAATGCCGCGGACAAGGCGATGGATGCCACCGCTGCGGCCACCGGCGAGGCCGCCGGCGAAGCCAGCAACGCCATGCACGATGCCGCCGACTCCACCAAGGCCGCCGCCGACGATGCCGCCGCCAAGGCTGCCAGTGCCACCGCGGATGCGGCGCAGGCCACCGCGGATGCCGCCCAGAAGATGGCGGACAAGGCCAAGGCGGCTGCCGACCAGGCCAAGAAGAACTGATCCGGCGCCTGCCGCCTCCGCAACACCCCACGAGGCCCGCTTTGCGGGCCTCGTGCTTTTTGTCGGGCGTCTGATAAAAACAACCCCCACCGGCCAGCAGCCGGCGGGGGTGGCGTGCCCCAGGGACGCCAGAGTGCGATCAGAACTTGTAGCTGGCCCCCAGCAGCAGGGTGCGGCCCCACTTGATGTATTCCAGCGGGCGGTCCTTGCTTCCGGCGTAAGTGCGGTAGGCCGCATCGTTGAGGTTGTTGGCCTGCAGCAGCAGGCTCAGCCCGTTGAAGCGGCTGCCCTCGCCGAAGGTGTAGCTGACCTGCGCATCGGTGATGTTCTCGCCGACCACGTAGCGCAGCGTGCGGTTGCCGTCGAAGTTGCCGATCTCGCCGATGAAGTCCGAGCGGCGGCGGTTGTTGACACGGATCTCGAAGCCGTTGCGCTCGTAGTAGGCGGTGAAGTTGTAGACCTGCTTGGACAGACCCGGCAGGTTGATCGGGCCGCTGCCGACGCTGCTGCTGCTCTCCGGATCGAGGATCTTGATGCTGCTGTCGGTGAAGCTGGCGCTGGCGATCACGCCGAACCCGCGCAGGCTGTCGCCGAACACCATATCTAGCGGCATCGACGCGGTCAGCTCGATGCCCTGCAGCTTGCCGCCCTTGCCGTTGAACGGCGCCGACATGGTGCCGGTGGTCTGCACCGGCACGGTCATCCCCGGCGGCGGCACCCAGCCCTGCAGCAGGGAGGTGAAGTCGTAGCCATCGCGGGTCTGGGTGTAGATGTAGCTGGTCAGCTGCTTGTAGAAGTAGGCAGCGGCGATGTAGGCCTTGTTGCCGAAGTACTTCTCCCACGAGATGTCGAACGCGTTGGCGCGCCACGGATCCAGCAGCGGGTTGCCGCCGCTGGCACCGGGCTTGCCGGTGGCGGTATTCACGCCGAACTCCACCGAGGCGCGCAGCTGGTCCACGCGCGCACGCGCCACCTGGCGGGCCAGGGCCACGCGCAGGGTCTGGTCGTCCGCCAGCGAGAACGCCAGGTTCAGGCTGGGCAGCACATCGGTGTAGGTCTTGCCGTTCTGATACGGGCGAATCTCCTGGCCGGACGGCTGCGAGCTGTCCCACACGCGCGAACGCGAAGACTGGTCGGTGTGCTGGATCTGCACGCCGACGTTGCCGCGCACCGGCACCGAGCCCCACATCGTGTCGATGTTGCCCTGCACGAAAGCGGTGCTGATCTTCTCCAGCACGGTCCAGGCCTTCGGGATCAGGTACGGCGCCGAGGAATCACTGGGATTGAAGGTCATGTAGCGGGCCACGGCGCCCGGCACGTTCCACGACGGGATCAGGCCGACTCCGGCGAAGCCCAGGTCCACCAGCCCGTACTGCAGGTCGGAGGCGATCGGGGTGACGCCCTGACTACCCAGGTTGATGTTGCCCTCGGGCTGGGTCTTGTCCTTGCTGCGGTCGGCGTAGTTCACGCCCACGTCGATCCCGGAGAACACGGTCTCCATCGCGCGCGGCGCCGGCAGCGAGGCCACCAGACGGCCGCTCTTGAGCTCGTCCAGCACCTTCGGCACCTTGCCGTAGCCGGAGCCGTAGATGGTGTTGGCCAGGTAGAGGTTGGCAGGATTGGAGTAATCGCGCCCCGGATGCAGCTGCGAGAAGCCGTCCGAGGTGAAGGCCAGCTGCACCGAATCCAGTTGCGGTGCCGGCAGCAGCTGGGTGTTGTTCTCCAGGTTCAGCTCGTCGCGCTTGGCGCGCGACCAGCTGGCATCGGCGGTCAGCTTGACGCCGCTCTCGAAGAAGAACTCGTTGCGCCAGCCGGCCGCGTCGATCTTGTCCTTGCGGTCGTTGTACATGCCGCGCACCAGCGGATAGACATTCTGCGCGGTGCCGCCGGTGAAGGTGCCATTGCTGTTGATTTGCGCGTTGACCACGTTCAGGCGGCCATAGCCACCGTTGTAGTCGCCGATGTGCACCTCGAACTGGTTGGCGGTGTTCTCCTGGTGCGACTGCGAGTGGAACAGGTCGAGGGTGCTGGTCCAGGCGTCGGACGGACGGAACTCCAGGGTCGCCATCACGCCGTCGCGCTTGGTGTAGCCAGTGCGGCGCAGCGCCTTGATGCCGTCGGAGTAGTAGGTGCCGGCGGGCACGCCCGGACGCCAGTTGTCACCGATCGCCTGCCACGGCTCGTACAGGCCGACCTGGTTCTCCTGGATCGGCGTGTCGGAATGCGAATAGCCGATCACGAAGCCGAAGGTGCGGTCGGCGGACTGGCCGATGTAGCTGGCGTTGAAGCGGTTGCCGGTGGCGCCCTGGTTGGCGGCCGAGCCGAGCGAATTGCGCTGCCAGCGGCCGCTGATGGCGGCTACCGGCTTGTCGTAATCCAGCGGGCGCACGGTGCGCATGTCGATGGTGCCGGACAGGCCCTGCCCCACCAGCGACGCATCCGGGGTCTTGTACACGGTGACGCCAGCCATCAGCTCGGACGGGTACTGGTCGAACTCGACGCTGCGGTTGTCGCCGGTGCTGACCATCTCGCGGCCGTTGAGCAAGGTGGTGGCGAAATCGGGCGAGAGGCCGCGCACGCTGATCACCTGCGCACGCCCGGCCACGCGCTGCGCGGCCAGGCCCGGCAGGCGGGCGATGGATTCGGCGATGCTGACATCCGGCAGCTTGCCGATGTCCTCCGCCGACACCGCCTCGACGATCGAGGTCGCGTCCTTCTTGATATCGATCGCGCGCTCGATGCCGCCGCGGATGCCGGTCACCACTACCGCATCCAGGTTCTTGGCGTCGTCCTTTTCCTTCTTCGCCTTGGCCGGCGCGGCCTGCTTGGTGGCCGCCTCCTGCGCCTGCGCCTGCACCGCCAACATCAGCGCGGCCGAGGCCAACGCCACGCTCAACAGATTCCGCTTCAACTGCACCATGGTCCCCTCCAGGAATGGTTTTGTGAGGTCCGGGCGATCTGCGCCGCCCGCGGTTTCATGCCTGTATCACGCGTGAATGCATGAACGCTGCGATGGTGTGGCAGCGCCCGCGCAAACGAAAGCGCCTGCATACGTATTCATGGCCGGCTGCAACGCAAATCACGCAAACCCTTGCCCACGCGGGATTTTTCCCGGCGCGGCGGGAGCCATGGATGCGAACCGGGTGCATTTCCGGGGCACCGCGACAGGGACCGGCCCGATGCCAGCGCAAGCGGCACGCGACGGGTCAGCCGTCCAGCGGCACCAGCCGGATCGCCGCGCCACCACCACCGGCCAGCCACAGCGAGAGCACGTCGCCGCTGACGACCGTCTTGTCCTCGCGCACGAAGCGGAAGCGCGCTGCCCCCCGCCAGTCCGCGCCCTCGCCGTCGCGGTAGATCTCCGCGCGGTAGCGCTTGCCGGGATCGAGGAAATCCAGCGCCAGCGAAAGCGTGCGCGGGTGGCGGTCGTTCATCGCGCCCACGAACCACAGCGGCGCGCCGCGCTGCTTGCGCGCGATGGCGACGTACTCGCCCACCTCGCCGGCCAGCACCCGGCTCTCGTCCCAGTCCACCGCCACGTCCTTGATGAACTGGAACGCCTGCGGATGCTCGGCGTAGTGCTCGGGCAGGTCGGCCACCATCTGGATCGGGCTGTAGATGCCGACGTAGAGCGCCAGCTGGCGCGCCAGCGTGCTCTGGATCTCCTGGCCGTCGCGGCCGGTCAGGCTGACGATCCCCGGCGTGTAGTCCATCGGGCCGGCCAGCAGGCGGGTGAACACCAGGGTCACCTCGTGCTCGGGCGGGTTCGGTGGGTTGCCCCAGGCGTTGTATTCCATACCGCGCGCACCCTCGCGCGAAACCCAGTTCGGATAGGTGCGGCGCAGGCCGGTGTCCTTGCTCGGCTCGTGCGCGTCGATGGCCACGTGGTGGCGGGCGGCGTCGCGCACCACCCGCAGGTGGTGGTTGCTCATCCACTGCCCTTCGTGCCATTCGCGCAGCACCGCGCCGCCTGGCGCGTCCTGGCGCTCGATCTGGCCGGCGTCGCACACATAGCCGGTCTTGACCACGTCGATCCCCAGCTGCTGGAACAACGCGAACGCGCTGTCCATCTGGCGCTCGTAATGGCTCACCGCGCAGGCGGTCTCGTGGTGCCCGATCAGGTGCACGCCGCGCGATGCGGCGTACGCGGCCAGGGCCTTGAGGTCGTAATCGGGCGTCGGCCTGCGGAAGTCGAAGTTCCAGCCGTTGGCGAACCAGTCGCCGTCCCAGCCCACGTTCCAGCCCTCCACCAGCACGCCCCGGAACCCGTTGGCGGCGGCGAAGTCGATCATGCGGCGGGTGTTGGCGGTGGTCGCGCCGTGCTCCGGGCCGGTCGCCCAGCTCTGCTGGTTCAGGTGCAGCGACCACCACACGCCGACGAATTTCGACGGCTTGAACCAGCCCACGTCGCCCAGCCGGTTGGGTTCGTTGAGGTTGAGGATCAGGTTGGACTCCACCAGCCCGCCGGCGCGCTCGCTGAGGGTGATCGTGCGCCAAGGCGTGGCGAACGGGGTCGCGCGCACCACCGGAACCGGACTGCCCGGGGTCAGCGCGGCGCGCAGCTGGCCGTCGCCGCCACGCACCAGGTTCATGCCGGCATAGTCCACCAGCGCCGCCTCGTGGAGACTCAGGTGCAGGCCATCGTCGGTGCGCAAGGTCAGCGGGGTCTGCGCCAGGCCCACCTCGGCCAGCGGGGTCTTGCGGTACAGGTATTCGGCGCGGTTCCACTCCAGCGCCGGGATCCACCACGCGGTGGCCGGCCGTGCGATCGCGAACTCGGTCAGCTCCTGCACGATCTGCGCCTGCTGCAGCGCGGGCTGGCGCGGGATGTCGTAGCGGAAGCCGACGCCATCGTCGAACACCCGGAACACCATGTCGAAGCGGCGGTGGTCGCCGTCCTTCTCGACGAAATGCGCGCGCAGCTCGTTGTGGTGGTCGCGCACGTAGCGGCGCTCGCCCCAGGGCTGCTCCCAGGTGGTGTCCACCTGGGTGCTGGCCTGCCCGTCCAGGCGCAGGTTGCGCAGCAGCTGGCGACCGTTGCGGAAGATGAAGCCGAGGCGCGAGTCGGTGATCACCGGCTTGCCGTCGCGCAGCACGCGGTAGGCCAGCCGGCCCTCGCCGTTGAGGTCCAGCTGCACCTCGATGCGGCCATCGGGCGAGGCCACGCGGGCCACGGTCTCGGCCTGCGCCAGCGGCGACAGCAGCAGCCACGCCGCGAGCGACCAGCCGATGCGCATTCCCCGTGCGCCGCAGCGATGCCGGCGCGGAGGCGACGTCGGCCGCGGAAGTGCCGATCGCAGGCCACGGCAGAGGGCGACGGACATCGGCATCACTCCAGCGTGGCGAACGCGACGCCGCGCGGCGGCAGGTGCAGGGCGCCGTCCCGCAGGTGGCCGGCCTCCGGGCCGGGAACCGCGAGCAGCGCGCCGGCGGCGAATGCCGGCCACGCCACCGGCGCGGACGACAGGTTGAAGACCGCCAGCAGACGCTGACCGGCGTGCTCGCGCACGAATGCCAGCAGCGGCGGCGGCGCATCCAGGAAGCGGATGCCGCCTTCCACCAGCGCCGGCTGGCCGCGGCGCCACTGCAGGAAGGCGCGGGTGGCATGCAGCACCGAGCGCGGATCCTGCTCCTGCGCGGCCACGCTGCGCGCGCGGTGGGCCGCGGGAACCGGCAGCCACGGCGTGCCGGTGCTGAACCCGGCGTGCGCGCTGGCATCCCACGGCAGCGGCGTGCGGCAGCCGTCGCGCCCCTTGAAGTTCGGCCAGAAGGCCTTGCCATACGGGTCCTGCAGCGCCTCGAACGGCACCTCGGCCTCGGGCAGGCCCAGCTCCTCGCCCTGGTACAGGCAGACGCTGCCACGCAGGCAGCACACCAGCGCCACCAGCTGCCGCGCCAGCGCGTCGTCGCCAGCCTCGGGCGTGCCGCCGCCCCAGCGCGTCACCGCACGCTGCACGTCGTGGTTGGAAATCGCCCAGCACGGCCAGCCCGCGCCCAGCTTCGCCTCCAGCGCCTCCACCGTGGACCGGATGTAGGCCGGGCTGGCGTCCTCGGTCAGCAGCTCGAAGCTGTAGCCCATGTGCAGGCGGCCGGGCGCGCAGTACTCGGCCATGGTCGCCAGCGAGTCCTCGGAGGAAATCTCGCCCAGCGCGCCCACGTCCGGGTAGCGGTCCATGAGCACGCGCAGCTCGTGCAGGAAGCCGAGGTTCTCCGGCTGGGTGTTGTTGTACCAGTGGTACTGGAAGGCATACGGGTTGTCGGGGCTGAACCCGCGTCCGGTGCGCAGCTCCGCCGGCTTGGGCGGGTTGTCGCGCAGCTGCGCGTCGTGGAAACAGAAGTTGATCGCGTCCAGGCGCAGGCCGTCCACCCCGCGGTCGAGCCAGAACTTCACATTCTCCAGCTGCGCCGCGCGCACCGCGGGATTGTGGAAGTTCAGGTCCGGCTGTGATGCGAGGAAGTTGTGCAGGTAGTACTGCCCGCGCCGCGGCTCCCAGGTCCAGGCCATGCCGCCGAAGATCGACAGCCAGTTGTTGGGCGGCGTGCCGTCCGGCTTCGGGTTCGCCCATACGAACCAGTCGGCCTTCGGGTTGTCGCGGCTCTGGCGGCTTTCCTGGAACCAGGGGTGCGCGCTCGAGCAGTGGCTCAGGACCTGGTCGATCATCACCTTCAGGCCCAGCGCGTGGGCCTTGGCCAGCACGCGGTCGAAATCGGCCAGGGTGCCGAACAGCGGATCGACATCGCGGTAGTCGGCGATGTCGTAGCCGAAATCGGCCATCGGCGAAGTGAAGAACGGCGAGATCCAGATCGCGTCCACCCCCAGGCGGGCGATGTGGTCCAGGCGCGCCAGCAGCCCGGGCAGGTCGCCCACGCCGTCGCCGTCGCTGTCGAGGTAGCTGCGCGGGTACACCTGGTAGATCACCGCGCCGCGCCACCAATTGCCTGCTGCCATCCCTGCATCCCCGCTGTCGTCGTTCCGGACTATGCCGCCTCGGCCGCGCGCTTGCGGCCCCCGGGCGGCGTGAATACGTTTACAGGCCTGCCGCCCCGGCGCCTGCGCTATATGTACGCGGCTGCCGCGCACGGGTGGCAACGACGCTACCGCCACCGGGGATGCCATGCACGCAGCGATCGCAAGGGACAAACCGCAGCTCTCGTTCTGGCAGATCTGGAACATGTGCTTCGGCTTCCTTGGCATCCAGTTCGGGTTCGCGCTGCAGAATGCCAACGTCAGCCGCATCTTCCAGACCCTGGGCGCGGACATGGACGCGCTGCCGGGGCTATGGATCGCCGCGCCGCTGACGGGGCTGCTGGTGCAGCCGGTGATCGGCTACCTGTCCGACCGCACCTGGACCGGCCTCGGCCGCCGCCGCCCTTACTTCCTCGCCGGTGCCCTGCTCGCCTCGCTGGCACTGGTGTTCATGCCGGCGTCACCGACCCTGTGGGTGGCCGCCGGCCTGCTGTGGGTGCTGGACGCTTCGATCAACGTGTCGATGGAGCCGTTCCGCGCCTTCGTCGGCGACCAACTGCCGATGTCGCAGCGCGCCAGGGGCTATGCAATGCAGAGCTTCTTCATCGGTATCGGCTCGGTGATCGCCAGCCTGCTGCCGTGGTTGCTGGAAAAGGCCGGGGTGGCAAACACTGCCGCTCCCGGACAGGTACCGGATACCGTGCGCTTGGCTTTCTACGCCGGCGCGGCGGTGCTGGTCGGCGCGATCGCCTGGACGGTGCTGCGCACCCGCGAATATCCGCCTGAGCAGCTTGCCGCCTTCGACCAGGCGCCGCCACGGGACCGCGCCCCGCTGGACCGTGCCCGCGCCACCCGCTTCGGCCTGCTGTGGCTGGCGATCGGCGCGCTGGGCCTGGCCGGCGTGGCCTGGCATGACCTGCCGCGCGAGCTGTACCTGCTGGGCGCGCTGCTGGCCGCCTACGGCGTGGCGCTGCTGACGCTGACCGTGGTCGGCCGCGACAGCGGCTTCGCCCAGGTGATGGGCGACATCTACGCCATGCCGCTGGCAATGCGGCGGCTGGCGGTGGTCCAGTTCTTCTCGTGGTTCGCGCTGTTCGCGATGTGGATCTACACCACTCCGGCAGTGACGAAGGTGTACTACGGCACTGCCGACACCGCGTCTGCCGCCTATAACAGCGGCGCCAACTGGGTGGGCGTGCTGTTCGCCGTCTATAACGGCTTCGCTGCACTGGCCGCGATCGCAATCCCGTGGATGGCGCGCCGCTTCGGTCTGCGCGACAGCCATCTGCTCAATCTCGTGCTGGGCGGGGCCGGGCTGGCCTCGATCCCGTGGCTGCCGAACGAAAACTGGCTGGTGCTGTCGATGGTCGGGGTGGGCATCGCCTGGGCCTCGATCCTGTCGCTGCCCTACGCACTGCTGTCCGACAGCGTGCCCGCCGCGAAGATGGGCGTATACATGGGCATCTTCAATTTCTTCATCGTGATTCCCCAACTGGTGGCGGTGGCCACGCTGGGCTACCTGCTCAAGCACCTGTTCGCGGACGACCCCGCGAAGATGCTGGTGCTGGGCGGCGCCAGCATGGCCGTGGCCGGGCTGTGCGTGCTGCGCGTGCCCGAGCCGTCCGCCCACCGCGCCTGAGGCCACCCATGCACCCGACCCGCATCCTGCTCGCCGCCGCCCTGCTGGCTGCCACCACCGCCCGTGCCGGCACCCCGGCCTCCCCCACGCCGCCGGCGCAGCCGAACGTGCAGCCGAATGAGCAGGTGGCGGAACAGGCGAAAGGGCCGGCGACCCAGGCGGCGGATTACTACGGCACGCTGGAGCCGTTCGCGCGCGAAGCGGTGTATTTCGTGATGACCGACCGCTTCGTCAACGGCGATCCCGGCAACGACCACCGCGACCAGGGCGGCAAGTACCGCACCTTCGACATCCCGCTGCCGCCGTGCAACGGGGTGTCCGGCAACATCGGCTACCTCGGCGGCGACTTCAAGGGCCTGGCCGAGCACCTGGACTACATCCGCGGGATGGGCTTCACCGCGGTGTGGATCACCCCGATCGTGGACAACCCCGACCAGCACTTCACCGGCGGGCAGGCCCCGACCTGCGGCGGCATCCTGGCCGACCACGGCAAGGCCGGCTACCACGGCTACTGGGGCGTGAACTTCTACAAGGTGGACGAACACCTGCCCAGCCCCGGCATGGACTTCAGGGACCTGGCCGCGGCGATGCATGCCAGGGACATGAAGCTGGTGCTGGACATCGTGGCCAACCACGGCTCGCCGGCCTGGGGCATGGCCTTCGACCAGCCCAAGTTCGGCAAGGTGTACGACCGCGACGGCCGGCTGCTGGCCGACCACCAGAACCTGCCGCCGCAGAAACTCGACCCGGCGCACAACCCGCTGCACCGCTTCTACAATACGCGTGGGCCAGTGGACGGCGCGCAGGGGTCGATCTTCGACGGCAACCTCGCCCAGCTCTCGGATTTCAACGAGAACAACCCGGCGGTGCTCGACTACCTGGCCGGCGCCTACGAACAGTGGATCGAACAGGGCGCGGACGCCTTCCGCATCGACACCATCGCGTGGATGCCGGACCGCTTCTGGCAGAAGTTCACCAGCCGCATCCGCGCCAGGCATCCGGGCTTCTTCATGTTCGGCGAGGACTTCAACTACGACGCCAACGCCATCGCCCACCACACCCTGCCCGGCCACGGCGAGACCAGCGTGCTGGACTTCCCGATGAAGCAGGCGATGGAGGAGGTCTTCGGCCGCCAGCAGGCGGGGTTCGAACGGCTCGCTCCGGCGCTGCATCTCACGGGCGGGCCTTACGCCAATCCCTATGAGCTCGCCACCTTCTACGACAACCACGACATGCCGCGGCTGGACGCCAGCGACGCCGGCTTCATCGACGCCCACAACTGGCTGTTCACCGCGCGCGGCATCCCGGTGGTCTATTACGGCTCGGAGATGGGCTTCATGCGCGGGCGCCCGGAGCACGGCGGCAACCGCAACTATTTCGGGGTGGAGGGCATCCACGCCGCGCAGGCCAGCCCGATCTTTGCTGCGCTCACCCGCATCGCCAACGTACGCAAGGCCTCGCCCGCCCTGCAACGCGGGCTGCAGCTGGACCTCGAACTGGCCGGCACCCGCGCCGCGTTCTACCGGGTGTACCAGCACGCTGGCCAGCACCAGATCGCGCTGGTGCTGCTGAACAAGGGCGAGGCGCCGGAACGCTTCCAGATCGACCGCCTGCTGCAGCCCGGCCACTGGGTCTCCGCGCTGGACGGCGGCACCCGCGACATCGCCGCCGGCGGCGCGCTCACGGCCGAAGTGCCGGCGCATGGGGTGCAGGTGTTCCTGCTGGATGCGCCGGCCACCCAGCCGGCGCTGGTGGCGGCGCTGCAGGCCGCGATGGCCGGCGCGCGAAGCGCGCGCTGAGGCTCAGCCGCCGCTGGAAGCGCGGACTTCGAGGGTCGGCGCCAGCATCACGCTGCGCACCGGCTGGTCGCGCACCTGCCGCAGCAGCGTCTCCACCAGCAGTTCGCCGGCGCGCGAGGTGTCCTGCACCACCGTGGTCAGCGGCGGGTCCGCGAAGCGCGCCATCGGGGTGCCGTCGAAGCCCACCACGGTCACGTCGTCCGGCACCCGCAGCCCCGCCTCTTTCAGCGCATGCAGCGCGCCGATCGCGATCAGGTCGCTGGCCGCGAAGATCGCGTCGAACGGCTCGCCGCGCGCCAGCAGGGCGCGGGTGGCGGCATAGCCGGCTTCCTCGGTGCTGTCAGCATCCACCTGCAGCGCGCGCAGCATGCCCAGCCCGGCCTCGCGCAGGGCCGCGTCGCAGCCCTGGTAGCGGGCGAAGAACTCCGGGAACCGCGAGGAGGCATCGCCGACGAAGGCAATCCGGCGACGGCCGCGCTCCAGCAGGTGGCGGCCGGCCAGCATCCCCCCGGCGGCGTTGTCGCAACCGATCGAGATCCCCGGCTGGCCGGGCTGCACCTGGCCCCAGCGCACGAAGTGGGTGCCCTGCTCCACCAACTTTTCCAGCTTGCTCTCGTAGGCCAGGTAGTCGCCGTAGCCGAGCAGGATCAACCCGTCGGCCTTCATGCTGTCCTCGTAATCGGCATGCCAGTCGTCCGAGAGCTGCTGGAACGACACCAGCAGGTCGTGCCCGTGGCGCGCGCAGGCGCGGGTGATCGAGCCCAGCATCGACAGGAAGAACGGGTTGATGTGGGAATCGTCGGGCGTCGGGTCCTCGAACAGCAGCAGCGCCAGGGTGCCCGCGCGCTGGGTGCGCAGGCTGGAAGCGTGGCGATCCACCTTGTAGTTCAGCTCGCGCACCGCCTGTTCCACCCGGCGGCGGGTCTCGGCATTCACCAGCGGGCTGCCCGCCAGCACGCGCGAGACGGTGGCCTGCGAGACCCCGGCCCGGTGCGCGATGTCCAGCGAGGTGACGCGGGTCTTCTTGCGGGGTCGGCGCGGCTCGGTCATCCCCGGAGTTTAACCAATGCCGCCCATGCGCCCTGCTGGCCGCCCCGGCCATGCGCCGGCGTTGGCCTGCAGGCAGCGGCGACGATTGCCCGAACGCAGGTGCGGGCATCGCGATGCCAGGCCCATCAATAGTCATAAACTATTGATTGCATTTCAAAATGAAACTTCACCTATCGATTGGCGCGCACTACAGTCATCGCGTTGGCCAACGCTGGATTCCCGGTGCACCCAGGCCCACACCACCCAACCGACCACCGACCAACGGAGAGGACATGGCTATGAACGAATCCAAGCACGGCGGCAAATGCCCGGTGATGCACGGCGCGATGACCACCGCCGGCGCCACCAACACCAGCTGGTGGCCGAATGCGCTGAACCTGGACATCCTCCACCAGCACGACACCAAGACCAACCCGATGGGCAAGGGCTTCAAGTATCGGGACGAGGTGAAGAGATCGGAAGAGCGTCGTGTAGGGAAAGAGTGTATCCACTGGTG
>CAYYAT010000005.1:0-2268 GCA_964469595.1 uncultured Thermomonas sp. | reverse complement strand
GACCTGCACGCGCTGATGACCGACAGCCAGGACTGGTGGCCGGCCGACTGGGGCCACTACGGTGGCCTGATGATCCGCATGGCCTGGCACGCGGCCGGCACCTACCGCGTGGCCGACGGCCGCGGCGGCGGCGGCACCGGCAACCAGCGCTTCGCCCCGCTCAACAGCTGGCCGGACAACGTCAGCCTGGACAAGGCGCGGCGCCTGCTGTGGCCCATCAAGAAGAAATACGGCAACAAGATCAGCTGGGCCGACCTGATGATCTTGGCCGGCAACATCGCCTATGAGTCGATGGGCCTGAAGACCTACGGCTTCGGCTTCGGCCGCGAGGACATCTGGCACCCCGAGAAGGACATCTACTGGGGCTCCGAGAAGGAATGGCTGGGCCGCGACCGCTACGAGAGCGACGACAAGCCCGACTCGCTGGAAAACCCGCTGGCCGCGGTGCAGATGGGCCTGATCTACGTCAATCCGGAGGGCGTGGGCGGCAAGCCCGACCCGGCCAAGACTGCGCTGGAAGTGCGCGAGACCTTCAAACGCATGGCCATGAATGACGAAGAGACCGTCGCCCTGACCGCCGGCGGCCACACGGTCGGCAAGATGCACGGCAACGGTCGCCCCGAGCGCTTGGGCCCGAATCCCGAAGCGGCCGACATCACGGAGCAAGGCCTGGGCTGGGCCAATCCGGACATGCAGGGCAAGGCTGCCAACGCCATGACCTCTGGGCTCGAAGGCGCCTGGACCACCCACCCCACCCGGTTCGACATGGGCTACTTCGAGATGCTGTTCAACCACGAGTGGGAGCTGCGCAAATCCCCTGCCGGCGCCTGGCAGTGGGAGCCGGTCGATATCCGGGAGGAAGACAAGCCACTGGATCCGACGGATCCCAGCAAGCGCCGCAATCCGGCGATGACCGATGCCGACATGGCGATGAAAGTGGACCCGATCTACCACGCGATCTGCCGCAGGTTCATGGCCGATCCGGAGTATTTCAAGGACACCTTCGCGCGCGCCTGGTTCAAGCTCACCCATCGCGACATGGGCCCGAGAACACGCTACATCGGCCCGGAGGTTCCGCAGGAGGATTTGATCTGGCAGGACCCGGTGCCGGCCGGCCGCCAGGACTACGACGTGGCCGCGGTGAAGGCGAAGATCGCCGCCAGCGGTCTGTCCGTCTCCGATCTGGTCAGCACGGCGTGGGACAGCGCACGCACCTTCCGCCAGTCCGACTACCGCGGCGGCGCCAACGGCGCGCGCATCCGCCTGGCCCCGCAAAAGGACTGGGAAGGCAACGAACCGGCGCGGCTGGCGCGGGTACTGGCGGTGCTGGAGCCGATCGCGCGTGAAACCGGCGCCTCGCTGGCGGACGTGATCGTGCTGGGCGGCAACGTCGGGCTGGAACAGGCGATCAAGGCCGCGGGCTTCGCCGTGCCGGTGCCGTTCTCGCCCGGCCGCGGCGATGCCAGCCAGGAGCAGACCGATGTGGAATCTTTCGCCTATCTGGAACCGCTGGCGGATGGCTACCGCAACTGGCTGAAGAAGGACTATGCGGTGAGCCCGGAGGAACTGCTGCTGGACCGCACCCAGCTGATGGGCCTGACCGCGCCGGAGATGACGGTGCTGATCGGCGGCATGCGCGTGCTCGGCACCAACCACGGCGGCAGCAAGCATGGCGTGTTCACCGACCACGTCGGCGTGCTGACGAATGACTTCTTCGTCAACCTCACCGACATGGCCAATACCTGGATCAAGGCCGACGACCATTACGAAGTGCGCGACCGCAAGACCGGCGCGGTGAAGTGGACCGCCACCCGGGTGGACCTGGTGTTCGGCTCCAACTCGATCCTGCGCGCCTACGCCGAGGTGTACGCCCAGGACGACAACAAGGAGAAGTTCGTGCGCGACTTCGTGGCGGCCTGGACCAAAGTCATGGATGCCGACCGCTTCGACCTGCACGCCTGACCTCCCCGCAGGCAGTAATGGCAACGGCCGCGCAAGCGGCCGTTGTCGTTAGCCTCCCCGGCATCCTGGAGCAGGAGCCGCTCGATCGAGAGATCGACCGCCCCGGGCCGCCACCGCATCCGGCGCATTCGACCATATCGAGATGTTCTGCAACCCGATCCGGCGCATGGTTCCGCTGGAGGCATGTCACCGGTAGAGTTCGAAAGGCGCTACGCGCAGAGCGGCGAATGAGTGTCTACGGAACTCTGGTCGCGACGTCCCCCCACCTTTGAGTAGCACCGCGATCTGGAGTCCAATCCCCCATCC
>CAYYAT010000004.1:2664-17091 GCA_964469595.1 uncultured Thermomonas sp. | reverse complement strand
GGACTGCGCGAGCGCGGCGGGCGCGCACCAGCGCGGCGCAACGACCTCCTGCACCTCGGGCGCCACTCCCGCCAGCGCCGCGCCGCCCAGCGGCGCGTCCGGTCGCGCCGCCACCACCAGATGCGCCAGCGCGAACAGCTCCCGCCAGCGGTGCCAGCTCGCCAGCTGGCGCAGCGAATCGGCCCCGACCAGCCACGCGATCGGCGCCTGCGGGCCCAGCTCGGAACGCAGCTGGTGCAACGTGTCCACCGTGTAGGACGGCCCGGGGCGCTGCAATTCGCGGCGGTCCACCCGTAGCCCGGGCACCCCGGCCACGGCCAGGTCCAGCAGGTGCGCGCGCACGGCGGCGGTGGCGTGGGTGGCGGTCTTGTGGGGCGGATCGCCGGCCGGCAGCAGGAACACTTCCGCGCCGAGCTGGTCGCGGGCGGTGCAGGCCAGCGCCAGGTGGCCGTTGTGCACCGGGTCGAAGCTGCCGCCGTAATAGACCCGCAGCATCGTGCTCACGAGGCCAGCAGGCGCCGCGCCTTGGGCTCGGCCACCGCCAGCAGCAGGCGTTCCAGCTGCAGCCAGGCATCGTGCGAGTCCTGCCCCGGCCGCACCCGCCCCTTGGCGATGCGGTCCACCCGCCCGGCCTCGGCCAGCAGCCACTGCCAGCGCTCCGGCGGATGCCGGCCAAGCGCGCGCTTGTAGGTGGCCTGGCGCGACTCCCAGATCCCCAGCGCCTTGCAGCGGCCGGCGAAATCCGCGGCCTGCGCCAGCGCCGCCAGCGCGCCCAGTTCCTTCACCACCATGCCCATCAGCGCCGGCACCGCCTCGCCCTCGGCCTGCAGGCCGGCCAGCACGCGCGCGACCTGCGCCGGCTGGCCGTTCAGCGCGGCCTCCATCAGGCGGAACACGTCGAAGCGCGCGGAATCGGCCACCAGCGCCTGCAGGCGGCCGGCATCCAGCACCTCGCCGGGGCTCTGCAGCAGCGCGAGCTTGTCCACTTCCTGCGCCGCCGCCAGCAGGTTGCCTTCCACCCGCTGCGCGAGCAGCGCCAGCGCATCCTGGGTGGCCTTGATCCCGGCCCGGCGCAGGCGCGCGCCCAGCCAGCCGGCCAGTTCATGCGGCTTGACCGGCCAGGCGATGGCGACGTGCCCGACCTTGGCGATGGCCTGGCTCCACTTGCCGGCATGCGCCTTCGACCACTCGCCGGCGATGACCAGCAGCACCACGTCCGGCGGCGGTGCCTCGCAGTAGGCGGCGATGACCTTGGCGCCTTCGGCGCCGGGCTTGCCCGAAGGCAGGCGCACTTCCAGCAGGCGGCGGCTGGCGAACAGGCTGGGCGCGTGCAGCGAGGACTGCAGGGCCGGCCAGTCGGCATCGCGGCCCTCCATGTCGTGCACTTCGCGCTCTCCGATGCCCTGCGCGCGCGCGGCCGCACGCACGGCGTCGGCGGCCTCCAGCACCAGCAGCGGCTCGTTGCCGGCGACCAGGTAGGCCGGCCGCAGGGGTTCGTTGGCCAGTTGCCCCGCCAGGCGGTCGGCGCCCAGTTCCATCGCGGCGGCTGCGCCTTCAGTGCGCGCCGGCGGGCGCCGAGGCGGCGTCCACCCGGCGCAGGATCGAGGCGGCCATGTCGCGCTGCAGTTCGCGCACCAGCAGCTCGCGTTCGCTGGCCTTGCCGATCGAGTCCAGCGCCGGCGCCAGGTAATCGCGCGACAGCTCCACCGACTGCTGCGGCACCGCCACGCTGCCGTCGGCGCGGCGCAGGCTGAACACCACCGCGTAGCGCAGCATGTATTCCAGCGCGCGCCCGGACTGGTCGTTGCTGATCGGGGTATCCGCCCAGTTCTCCGAAACCACCTGCAGGGTGGCCACGCCCTCGCTGGCATCGGGTGCGGCCGGCTGTGCGCCGGCGCGGCGCAGGCCGTCGGCCAGCAGGTCGCCCAGCGGGCTGTAGCGGTCGGCGGTGACCACCCGCACCGGCCCGAGGTTGGCCGGCAGGTTGAGCGCATTGCGCAGGTGGAAGCCGCAGCCGGACAGCAGCGCGGCGGCGGACAGGACGAGGACGGCGAGACGGGCGTTCATGCGGGGCAGTCTAGGCGAAAACGGCCGGGCGTTCGCGCGGTGCCGCGACCCGGGCGAAGGCGCGCAGGGCCGGTCGCACGCGCCTGGCCCGCACGCTCAGACAACGATGTTCACGATCTTGCCGGGCACCACGATCACCTTCTTCGGCACCTGCCCGGCCACGAACCCGGCGACCCCGGGCGCGGCCAGCGCGGCCGCCTCGATCGCCTCGCGCGCGGCGTCCGGGGCGACCTCGATGGTGCCGCGCAGCTTGCCGTTCACCTGCACCGCCAGGGTGATGGCATCGCGCACCAGCGCGGCCGGGTCCGGGGTCGGGAACGGCACGTCCTCCAGCAGGGTCTCGGGATGGCCCAGCACCTGCCACAACGCATGGCTGATGTGCGGGGTGATCGGGTTGAGCAGCAGCACCACCGCCTCGAACGCCTCGTGGCGCACCGCGCGGCCCTGGTCGCTGGTGTCGCCGAACTTGCCGAGCGCGTTCAGCAGCTCCATCAGCGCGGCGATCGCGGTGTTGAAGCTGTGGCGACGGCCGACGTCGTCGCCGACCTTGGCGATGGCCTCGTGCACCTGACGGCGCATCGCCTTCTGCGCGGCATCCAGCGCGGCCGGATCGACCACCGGATGGTCTGGCTGGGCGGCATGCGCGTGCACGTCGCGCCACAGCCGGCGCAGGAAGCGCGCCATGCCCTCGACCCCGGCGTCGCTCCACTCCAGCGACTGCTCCGGCGGCGCGGCGAACATCGAGAACAGGCGCACGGTGTCGGCGCCGTACTTGTCCACCAGCACCTGCGGGTCGACGCCGTTGTTCTTCGACTTCGACATCTTCTCGGTGCCGCCGCGGATCACCGGGCGGCCGTCGGCCTTCAGCACCGGGGTCAGCACCGGCCCTGGTACCGGCATCGGGTCGGGCAACGACAGCGGGCCCGGCTCGGGCTGCCACATCCGCCATTCCACGTCCGCCGGGTTGATCCAGTCCTTGGAGCCGTCGGGCTTCTCGCGGTAGAAGGTGTCAGCGATCACCATGCCCTGCGTGAGCAGGCGGGTGGCCGGCTCGTCGCTGGTCACCAGCCCCGCGTCGCGCAGGAGCTTGTGGTAGAAGCGGAAGTACATCAGGTGCAGGATCGCGTGCTCGATGCCGCCGATGTACTGGTCGACCGGCAGCCAGTAGTTGCCGCGCTTGTCCACCGCCTCGCGCGCACCCGGCGAGGTGTAGCGGGCGTAGTACCAGCTCGACTCCATGAAGGTGTCGAAGGTGTCGGTCTCGCGCTCGGCCGGACCACCGCACTGTGGGCAGGTGGTCTTGCGCCACTCGGGATCGGACTTGATCGGCGAATGCACGTCGCCGGCGGCGAAGGCATCGGCCACGTCCTCCGGCAGCACGACCGGCAGCTGGTCCTCGGGCACCGGCACCGCGCCGCAGGCGGCGCAGTGGATGACCGGGATCGGGCAGCCCCAGTAGCGCTGGCGGCTCACGCCCCAGTCGCGCAGGCGGAAATTCACGCGCCGGCGGCCGATGCCCTCGGCCTCCACCTTCGCGGCCAGGGCGTCGAACGCGGCCTGGTAGTCGAGGCCATCGAAGTCGCCGGAATTGATCAGCCAGCCGCGCTCGGCATGCGCGCCCTCGTCCTCGATCCGGCGCAGGTACTCGCGCACCACCGCCACCGCGGCATCCACCTCGACCACGTCGATCGCGCCGTGCTGGCCCAGCGCGACCGCCATCGGGTCGTCGTGCCCGCGCAGGTGCTGCTGGATCTCGCGCAGGGCATCGCGGGTGGCCGCATCCACCACCACCGGCTTGAGCGGAAGACCGTAGGCCTGGGCGAACTCCCAGTCGCGCTGGTCGTGCGCCGGCACCGCCATCACCGCGCCGGTGCCGTAGCCCATCAGCACGAAGTTGGCGACGTAGATCGGCAGATCCTCGCCGGTCAGCGGATGGCGGGCCCACAGGCCGGTGGCCATGCCGCGCTTCTCCTGGGTCTCGAGTTCGGCCTCGGAGACGCCGCCTTTCTTCAGTTCGGCCAGGAACGCGGCCAGCTCAGGATTGGCTGCGGCCGCCTTCAGCGCCAGCGGGTGTTCGCCGGCGATGCTGAGGAAGGTCACGCCCATCAACGTGTCGGGGCGGGTGGTGAAGACGGTGAGCGGCTCCTCCTCGCCGTCCACCCGGAACTGGATTTCCAGCCCCTCGCTGCGGCCGATCCAGTTGCGCTGCATGGTCTTGACGGAGTCCGGCCAGCCTTCCAGCCCGTCCAGCTCGTCCAGCAGCTCCTGCGCGTAGTCGGTGATGCGCAGGAACCACTGCGGGATCTCGCGCTTCTCCACCAGCGCGCCGGTGCGCCAGCCGCGGCCGTCGATCACCTGCTCGTTGGCCAGCACGGTCTGGTCCACCGGGTCCCAGTTGACCACCGAGTTCTTGCGGTAGGCGATGCCCTTCTTCAGCAGGCGCACGAACATGCGCTGCTCGTGGACGTAATAGTCCGGCTTGCAGGTGGCGAACTCGCGGCTCCAGTCCAGCGCGTAGCCGAGCGACTTCAGCTGGCCGCGCATGTGTTCGATGTTGGCGTAGGTCCACTTGGCCGGCGCGGTCTTGTTCTTGATCGCGGCGTTCTCGGCCGGCAGGCCGAACGCGTCCCAGCCCATCGGCTGCAGCACGTTGTGGCCGGTCATGCGCTTGTGGCGGCTGATCACGTCGCCGATGGTGTAGTTGCGCACGTGGCCCACGTGCAGCGCGCCCGACGGGTACGGCAGCATCGACAGGCAGTAGTACTTGGGCTTGCTGCTGTCCTCGCGCACCTCGAAGGCGCGGGTGCGGTCCCAGAACGCCTGGGCGGCGGATTCGACGGAGCGGGGATCGTAGGCGACGGGTTCGGACACGGCGGAATGCATGGAAAAACGGGACTGGAAGCCTACCGCAGCGCAGCATCCGCCGCCATGCGTGGCAATATCGCGCCCTCACCAGGGAGATACCCGCATGCGCCACCGCCTCCTGCTCGCCGCCGGCCTGCTGGCCGCCGCCGCGCCCGCCCTCGCCGCCGATGCCGTGCTCGCCTGCGGCCGGCTGTTCGACAGCGGCAGCGGCAAGCTGCTGGGGCCGCACACGCTGCGGGTGCGCGACGGCCGCATCGCCGAGGTGCGCGCCGGGCTGCCGGCACCGGCGGAGAGCGCAGGGGTGATCGACCTGTCCGCCATGACCTGCCTGCCGGGCCTGATCGACGCCCATACCCACCTCACCAGCGAGACCAGCCCGACCAGCTACAGCGACCAGTTCCGCTGGAACACCGCCGACTACGCGATCCGCTCCACCGTGTACGCCGCACGCACCCTGCAGGCCGGCTTCACCACGGTGCGCAACCTCGGCGACGGCGACAACGAGTCGATCGCGCTGCGCAACGCGATCGAGGCCGGGGTCGTGCCCGGGCCGCGCATCTTCACCGCCGGCAAGCCGATCGGTAGCACCGGCGGCCACGCCGACCCCACCGACGGCTACCGCCACGACCTCGCCGGCGATCCCGGCCCCAAGGACGGCATCGTCAACTCGCCGGAGGACGCATGGAAGGCGGTGCGCCAGCATTACAAGGACGGCACCGACCTGATCAAGATCATGCCCTCCGGCGGGGTGCTGGACGAAAGCGCCAGCGCCGACAACCCGCAGATGACGCTGGAGGAAATCAAGGCCGTGGTCGCCGCCGCGCACGACTATGGCTTCACCGTGGCCGCGCACGCGCACGGCGCCGAAGGGATCCGCCGCGCCGTGCTGGGCGGAGTCGATTCGATCGAGCACGGCACCTTCATGGACGAGGCCGACATGCAGCTGATGAAGCAGCGCGGCACCTGGTACGTGCCCACCATCACTGCCGGCAAGTACGTGCAGGAGAAGGCCGAGACGCCCGGCTACTACCCGCCGCAGGTGGCGGCCAAGGCCCGGCTGGTCGGCCCGCGCATCCAGGCCACCGCCGGCAAGGCCTACCGCGCCGGCGTGCGGATCGCCTTCGGCACCGACGCGGCGGTCTATCCGCACGGACACAACGCGCAGGAGTTCAAGTACATGGTGGAGGCCGGCATCCCCGCCGCCTATGCCCTGCAGGCCGCCACCCGCAACGCCGCCGAGCTGCTCGGGCGCAGCCAAGACCTCGGCGCGCTGGAGCCGGGCAAATACGCCGACGTGGTCGCGGTGAAGGGCGACCCGCTGGCCGAGATCACCCGCATGCAGGCGGTCGAATTCGTGATGAAGGGCGGCACCGTGTACCGCCGCGACGGCCATCCGGTGGCGCCATGACGAACCTGGAATGGCTGGGCTACGTGGCCGCCAGCTGCACCACGCTCTCGTTCGTGCCGCAGGCGGTCAAGACCATCCGCACCCGCGAGACCCACGGCATCTCGCTGTGGATGTACGTGGTGTTCACCTTCGGGGTGGCCTGCTGGTTCGGCTACGGGCTGTTCCTGCACTCGTGGCCGATGATCGTCTCCAACCTGGTGACGTTCGCGCTGGCGGCGACGATCCTGATCCTCAAACTGCGCTACGGCTGAACGCGCGCGCTGCCAGCAGCCACCAGCCGAACCAGGCCAGGAACGCCAGCCGCTGGGCCAGCCCCACCCAGGCCCCGATCGGCGCCAGCACCGCCAGCAGCGGCACTGCGATCGCTGCCACCGCGCAGGCCCATGCGAAGCCACGCCCACGCCCCGCGGCCAGCGCCAGCAGCAGCGCGCCGGGCACGAACGCGATCCACCACAGCATCCACGCCAGCGCGTGCAGGCGGCTGGCATCACCGTCCAGCTCGCGTGCGTCCAGTGGCAGCACGCCTTGCAGGGCGAACGCCAGCGCCGATCCCTGCACCAGGGTCAGTCCGATCCGCGCCGCCCAGCCCTGCCCGGCCAGCGCCGGACGCAGGCCGCGGGACGCCAGCAACAGCGCGATGCCCGGCAGCAGGAAGGCCCCCGCGTTGAACAGCATCGCGCCCGGCAGGCCCGTGGCTCCGCGCAGCGCGACGGGGTGCAGCCAGTGCGAATACGCCGGCAGCCCGATGCCCGCCAGCGCCAGGGCAAGACCGAACAGGAGGGCGGCCAGGCCGGCCAGGAGAACGGCGGTCGAGAGACGAGTCATGCGGGTCGGGTCCATTGGAAGACGTCTTCGATCCGCACGCCAAGAGCATCGGCGATGCGGAAGCCCAGCTCCAGCGATGGCGCATAGCGGCCCGCCTCCAGCGCGATGATGGTCTGCCGGGTCACCCCGCAGGCATCGGCCAGCGCCTGCTGGGTCAGCTCGCCCCGCTCGAAGCGCAGGCGGCGGATCTCGTTGGTGATCGCGGTGCCAGTCATGCGCGGTCTTGCCGGTACAGCCAGGCCACGGTGGCGTGGCCCGCGATGTTGGCCACCACCAGGCCCAGCAACAGCAGGGCCGGCACGGCGTATCCGTTAGGCGCCAGCAGCGCGCGGCAGGCGTCGAAAGACAGCCCAAGCGCCAGCGCGCCGAACCAGCACGAGGCCGCCCGCCGGAACGCGACGTCGGCGCGCGCGCGGATGGCCGCATCGCGCTCGTCCTCCAGCGCACGGCCGGGACGCGCCTCGTCGCTGGCCGCGCGCCACCGGAACCCGTAGGTCAACGGCAACGCGATCAGCACCGCCGCGAGCGGCGTACCGCGCCCGCCCAGCCAGGTCCCGGCCACCAGCATCAGGGCCATGTCCGCGAACATTCCGACCATGCGCCAAGCGAACCGCTCGCCGAAAGGCTGGGCTTCGCGCGCCGCGGAGCGGCTCATGCCGACACTCCACGGCGATCGTGGCGATACAGCAGCGCGGCCACCAGCTGCTCGGCCCACAGACCGGCCAGCAGCGCCAGCACCAGCAGGTGCGCGATGAAGGGATGGCTGAACGCGTGCAGCCGTGCGGGATCGGAGAAGCCCAGCGTCACCGCCAGCGCGGCCACGCAGGCGATGGTGGCGCCGCGTGCCCATCCCCCCGCCACCAGGGCGATGCGCGCGTCCCGCTCGTCGGCCAGCACCCGGCCGGCCCAGCGCTGCTTGAGCACGTGCGACAGCACCAGCCAGGCCACGAACAGCAGGCCCAAGGTGCGACCAGCGGCACCGGCGTCGGGATTGCGGTTGATCGGCAGCGCCGGCAAGAACAGGGGCGCGTCCAGCACGGCCTGCACCAGCAACGCCCCCACGAAGGCCACGCCGATCCAAGCCTGCCACTCGCCCGGCGCCACCCGCGCTTCCGCTTCGCTGCGGGGCGCGTCGTGCAGCCGCGCCACTGAGCCCCACACTGCGACGACGAACAGCAGCATCCCTACCCAGCCCAGCGGCAAGGGCAGGTCGCGGTAGCGCCCGGTGAAGAAAAGCGCCAGCCCGACGCCGGCCAACACCAACCAGACCACGAAACGATCGTGACGCAGGAATCCGCGCATGGATGTCACCTTCAGCAGACCTTATGTAATGTTCAATTTACACGGCAGGATCGCGATGTCAACTATTTTTTACATCGGCTTGCGATTGCGCCCGTCGTCGCCATCTACTGCAACCTGTCCCTTGCCGATACCGCCATGACCGACGCTGCCCTTCCCCATGTGTTCGACGCCACCGCCGCCCGCTTCGAGGAGGAGGTGATCCGCAAGTCGCTGCAGACGCCCGTGCTGGTGGATTTCTGGGCGAGCTGGTGCGGGCCGTGCAAGACCCTGGGGCCGATCCTCGAGAAGCTGGCCGCCGACTACCACGGTGCGTTTGTGCTGGCGAAGGTGGACGTGGACAAGGAGCAGGAGCTGGCCGCCGCGTTCCAGATCCGCTCGGTGCCCACGGTCATGCTGGTGAAGGACGGGCAGCTGGTGGACGGCTTCCCGGGCGCGCTGCCGGAAGGCCAGCTGCGCGAGTTCCTCAAGCACCACGGGATCGCGCCGGCCGCGGCCCCGGCCGAGGAGGCCGCGCCCGCCCCCGCGCCGCCGCTGGATCCGCATGCCGAGGTGATGCGCCTGCGCAAGGCGATCGAGGCCGCGCCGGACGAGGCCGGGCTCAAGCTCGACCTGGCGCTGGCGCTGCTGCAGACCGGCGCCGTCGCCGAGGCCGAGCAGCTGCTGGACGCGCTGCCCGCCAACCTCGCCACCGACGATCGCGCGGTCAAGGCACGCGCCCGCCTGGGCTTTGCCGCCCTGCTCAAGGACGCACCGCCGGCCAGCGTGCTGGAGGCGGCGATCGCCGCCAATCCGGACGACCTGCGCGCGCGCCACCTGCTCGGCGTGCGCCGGCTGCTCGAAGGCGATGCCGAAGGCGGCCTGATCCAGTTCATGGAGATGCTGCGCCGTGACCGCAGCTATGGCGACGGCCTGGCGCGCAGGAGCCTGATCGACGCCTTCCGCATCCTCGACGACGAGGATCTGGTCGGCCGCTACCGTCGCCAGATGTCGGCCCTGCTGCTGGCCTGAGCCATGCGCGCAGGCGTCCTGCGCCACGGGCTGAACCTGTGGCCGCCGTTCCTGTTCGCCGGCATCCACGTCACCGCGCTGTCGCCCGACTACCGGCACGCGCGGGTGGAGCTGCGCATGCGCCCGTGGAACCGCAACTATGTGGGCACCCACTTCGGCGGCAGCCTGTTCGCGATGACCGACCCGTTCTGGATGCTGCTGGTGCTGCACCACCTCGGGCGCGAGCACCTGGTCTGGGACAAGGCCGGCGAGATCGAGTTCGTCCGCCCCGGTCGCGGCACCGTGCATAGCGAGTTCCATCTGGACGCGAGCGTGCTGGCGACACTGCGCGCCGAGGCGGCCGCCGGCGGCAAGGTGCTGCGCTGGTTCGAGAACGACATCCGCGACCGCGACGGCCAGCTGGTCGCGCGGGTGCGCAAGCAGCTCTACGTGCGCCGCAAGCCCGGGCGTTGACGCCCCGATTCCCCCCGTCACGGCGATCGTCGTATCCTCCGGCCGGGGTCAAACACGACGAGGAACGGCGTGGCGGAGAAGACGTTTCCGGAGATCGGCGGCTATCGCATCCTGCGGGTCATCGGCCACGGCGGCATGTCCACCGTGTATCTGGCCGAGCAGCTGTCGCTGGAGCGCAAGGTGGCGCTGAAGGTGATGCTGGCCGAGGCGCTCACCGACGAAGTCAGCCGCGCGCGCTTCGAGAACGAGGCGCGCATCATCGCGCGGCTGGAGCATCCCAATATCGTCGGCATCTATGAAGTCGGGCGCACCCGCGACGGCCTGCCGTTCTACGCGATGCCCTACCTGTCGCATGGCCACCTGGCCCAGCGCAAGCTGGCCGGCGACCAGCCGAAGGTGGCAGCGATCCTGCGCAGCCTGCTGCAGGCGCTGGACTACGCGCACGTGCGCGGCGTGGTGCACCGCGACGTCAAGGCCGAGAACGTGCTGTTCGACGACAGCGACCGCCCGATGTTGGCGGATTTCGGGATCGCCCTGCGGCGTGGCAGCAACCCGCGCCTGACCACCGCCGGGCTGGCCGTGGGCAGCACTGCCTACATGCCGCCGGAACAGGCGCGCGGGCAGGATGTGGACCGCCGCGCCGACATCTACAGCATCGGCGTGCTGGCCTGGGAAATGCTGGTCGGGCGCCTGCCCTACGCCGCCGGCGACGCCCTCACCATGGCCCTCAAGCACGTGCAGGAGCCGGTGCCACGGCTGCCGGCCCCGCTCCGCCACTGGCAGGGCTTCATCGACCGCGCGATGGCCAAGCAGCCGGGCGAGCGCTTCGCCAGCGCGAACGAGATGCTGGCCGCGCTGGACGCGGTGGAGCGCCGCGCCGGGCGCGGCTTCGCGGCGGTGGAAATCCCGGCCGACGCACTGCCCGCGGCGGAGGCCCCGCCACCCGCACGCTGGCGGCGGCCGGCGCTGCTGGGCGGCGCGATCATCGCGCTGGCGCTGGGCTATGCCTATCTCCAGCACACGCCGGCAGGCACACCTGACGCAAGCGCCACTGCTCCCGCCGACGGCCCGCCGGTACCGGCAACGGAAGCAGCCGCAGCCCCTGCGGCCGAGGCATCCACCGCGCCCGCACTCGCCACCACCGCGCCCGCGGAGGATGCGCAGGATCTTGGCCTGCGCGCCTACATCGCCAACGCCGAGCAGCAGCTGCGGGCCGGCCAGCTGCTGGCACCGCCGAACGGCAACGCCTGGGCCAGCGTGGAAGCCGCGTGGCTGGCCAACCCCACTCATCCGGAAACGCTGCGCCTGACCGCCCTGCTGTTCGATGCGCTGGCCGAGGCCGCCGACCGCGCCCTGCGCAACGACGACGCCGCCGGCGCGCGGCTGGCGTTCCAGCGCGCGCAGGCCCTGGACAAGCGTCGCGGCGGCACCGGCGCGGCGATCGCGCAGCTGCGCCAGCGCCTGGGCGCGACCCTGGACGACCGCATCACCCTGCTACTGGCCAAGCCGGCCACCCGCGCCGACGCCAGCCGCCTGTACGCCGCCACCACGCCCTGGCTGGAGCTCGAGCCGGCCCGCGCGCGCAGCCTGCAGACCCGCCTGCGCGCGCTGGCCACGAACGAGCGCGGCACCGCCGAAAATGGCAAGGAGACGGCCGCGGAGACACCGAAGCAGGCCGCCGCCGCGGCTGAACTGGTCACCGTCAGCCGCGCCGACTACGCCCGCTTCGCCCGCGCCACCGGTCGCGAGGCGGCCGACTGCGGACGCGGATTCCTCGGCCGCAAGCTGCGCTGGGACAACCTGCTGGGCGGCGAACGCCGGCCGGTGGCCTGCGTCTCCGCCGCCGACGCGCTGGCGTACGCGGCCTGGCAGGGGGCACAGGACGGCCACCGCTACCGCCTGCCGAGCGCGGGCGAGCTGCAGGGCCAGCCCACGACCCCGGCCAGCTGGCTGTCGCTGTGCGCCGACCACGCCTGCACCCAGCGCATGGCCAGCGGCAAACCGCAGCCGCTGGACGCCGCACGCGGCTACGACGACGTCGGCCTCCGCCTGGTCCGCGGCGGCTGAGGCGAGCCGTCAACGCAGCCGGAAACGCGCGACCTGCTCGTCCAGGCCACGGGCCTGCTGGGCAAGCCCCTGCGCGGCCGCGCTGGCCTGCTCCACCAGCGCGGCGTTCTGCTGGGTGCCCTCGTCCATCTGGGTGATGGCCTGGTTCACCTGCTCGATGCCGCTGCTCTGCTCCTGCGAGGCGGCGCTGATGTCGGCCATGATGTCGGTGACCCGCTTCACGCTGCCCACGATCTCGCCCATGGTCTTGCCAGCCTGGTCCACCAGCGCGCTGCCTTCCTCCACCTTCACCACCGAATCGGTGATCAGCTGCTTGATCTCCTTGGCCGCGCCCGCGCTGCGCTGCGCCAGGCTGCGCACCTCGGCCGCCACCACCGCGAAGCCGCGGCCCTGCTCGCCGGCGCGCGCCGCTTCCACCGCCGCGTTCAGCGCCAGGATGTTGGTCTGGAAGGCGATGCTGTCGATCACGCCGATGATGTCCGCGATCCGGCGCGAGGCGGTCTGGATATCGCCCATCGTGCTGACCACCTTCTGCACCACCTCGCCGCCGGACTCGGCCACGCCGGCCGCGCCGATCGCCAGCTGGTTGGCCTGGCGCGCGTTGTCGGCGTTCTGCTTGACGGTGGAGGTGAGCTCTTCCATCGACGAGGCGGTTTCCTCCAGCGAGGCCGCCTGCTGCTCGGTGCGCATCGACAGGTCGGCGTTGCCGGTGGCGATCTCGCCGGCGGCGGCGCTGATCGCCGCCACCGCGTCGCGGATGTCGCCGACCATCGCGGAGAGCCGGGCCACGGTGTGGTTGGCACTGTCGGCCATGCGCCCGAACGCGCCCTGCAGCCGCGCCTGCACCTGCCGGGTGAGGTCGCCGTCGGCCAGCGCCTGCAGCACCTGCTGGATCTCGGCGATCGCCGCGTCCAGCCCGTCCAGCATGGCGTTGAGGTTGCGCGCCAGCTGCAGGTGGAAGCCGTGCTTGCCGGCCTCGTCGATGCGGCGGTCGAGCTCGCCGCGCACCGCGCCCTCGACCACCTGCGCGATCTCGCGCTCGATCGCCAGCTCCGCGGTGCGGTCCTTCCACTCGAACACATGGCCGATCGCGCGCCCGCCGTCGTCCAGCACCGGGGTGATACCCACATTGAAGGTGTATGGCCCCAGCACCAGGGTCTCCGCATGCGGCGCGCGCAGTGATGGCAGCAGGCCGTGCCAGTGCGACGGATCGGGATGGAACCCGGCGACATCGGCTCCCGCCACCTGGGCGACGCGGAAGCCGGGCAGGCTGTCCGCCAGCACCGGCGCGGCTGCCGCGAACCCCTCGCGCAGGGCGCGGTTGGCGAACACCACGGTGCCCTCGGCATCGGTGACCAGCACGCTGGCGGCCGCCACCTCCAGCGCCTCGGACACGCGCCGGGTGCGCGCGCCTTCGCGGCGCATCTCCTCCACCTGGAACCCGAGCCGGATCTGCATGCCCTTGATGCCCTGCAGGACGCGCCCGATCTCGTCGTTGCGCGCCACGTCGATCTGGCCGGTGAACACGTCGCTGGCCATCTCCCGCAGCGCACGCCGGGCGGCATTGCTGCGCCCCACCACGTCACGCGACAGCCACCAGGCCGAGTACAGCGCGAACGCCAGGCCCGCCGCCAGCAGCCCCAGGTCGGTGCCGGAGCCGCCGCCCTGCCGCCACAGCAGCAGGCCGGCCAGGCCCGGGCCGAACAGCGCCAGCAGGAACAGGCGCACGGTCAGGTTCAGCTTCCACAGCGGATTCCAGCGCTCCCAGAACGGCACCTGCACCACCCGGCCGTTGCGGATCTCCACGTGCTTCAGGCGGCCCGCGCGCAGGGCGGCGTAATCGCGCTCGGCCTCGGCCACCTGCTCGCGACTGGGCTTGCGCCGCACCGACATGTAGCCGGTGGCCTTGCCGTCGGCATCCAGCAGCGGGGTGACGTGCGCCTGCACCCAGTAGTGGTCGCCGTTCTTGCAGCGGTTCTTGACCATGCCCACCCACGGCAGGCCGCGCTTGAGGTGGCTCCACAGGTCCGCGAACGCCTCCGGCGGCATGTCCGGATGGCGGATGACGTTGTGCGGCTGGCCGATCAGCTCTGCCTCGATGTAGCCGCTGATTTCGCAGAAATAGCCGTTGATGTAGGTGATGATGCCGCGCAGGTCGGTGCGCGAGACGATCGACTCGCCGTCGCGCAGCAGCACTTCGCGGCCGGTCACCGGGCGGCTGCGCAGCTCGCTGCGCGGAAGCGAGCGCGGCGCGGCAGGCACCTGCGCGATGGGGTCTGGGCTGGACATGATGGCCGGCAGAATTGGGATTCTTGGTGGTTATCGGCCCCGCCGACCCGCGCTTGACCCCCGGCAAGCCGGTAAACTGCGCCCATGCCTCCCCCCTCCCTGAGCCAACGCCTGCAGCGCCTGTTCCTGACCGGCCTGCTCAC
>CAYYAT010000004.1:0-2654 GCA_964469595.1 uncultured Thermomonas sp. | reverse complement strand
CTCGCGCGACAGGGAATGCGGTGATGGCAGATGATCCTGGCTGCCCCCATCCATCTCGAATCCTCGCTTCTGGCGTGCGATCAATATCGGCCCGGCCGGGTCTGGCTTTAGCGCTGCCATCGCTCACGCACGGCGGCACAGCCGCTACACTGTGCACATGGCATCCCCCCCCCTTGCGCAACGCCTGCAGCGCCTGTTCCTGACCGGCCTGCTCACCCTGCTGCCGCTCTGGCTGACCTGGGCGGTCCTGAAATTCGTGTTCGGCCTGCTGGGCAGCCTCAGCAAACCGCTGGTGGAACCGGGCCTGCAGGGCATCGCCGCGGGCAATCCGCGCACCTTCGGCTGGCTGGTGGAGCCCTGGGTGCAGAACGGGATCGCGCTGGTGGCCACGGTCGCGTTCATCCTGCTGGCCGGCTGGCTGGCGCGCCGGGTGGTGGGCCAGCGCCTGCTGCGCTGGCTGGAGGCGCTGGTGGCGCGCATCCCGCTGGCCAATACCGTGTACGGCAGCGCGCGCAAGCTGCTGGACATCCTGCAGACCAAGCCGGACGGCACCCAGCGGGTGGTGCTGGTGGACTTCCCGCACAACCAGATGAAGTCGATCGGCTTCGTCACCCGGGTCATGCGCGAACAGGGCACCGGCCGTGAGCTGGCGGCGGTGTACGTGCCGACCACGCCCAACCCGACCTCCGGCTACCTGGAGATCGTGCCGGTGGAGAAGATCACCCCCACCGACTGGACGGTGGACCAGGCGATGGGCTTCATCATCAGCGGCGGCGCGGTGGCGCCCGAGCACATCCCGTTCACCCCGCCCGGGCCGGTGTCCTGATCCATGCGCCAGCTCGACGACCGCGCGGTGCGGCTGTTCATCGTGCTGGCCGCGTTCTTCTGCGCCAACGCGGTGCTGGCCGAGTTCATCGGGGTCAAGATCTTCTCGCTGGAAGGCACCCTCGGGATCGCGCCGGTGCATTGGCGGCTGCTCGGCGAAGGCGGCACCCTGGACTTCACCGCCGGCACCGTGATCTGGCCGATCGTGTTCATCATGACCGACACGGTCAACGAGTACTTCGGCAAGCGCGGGGTGCGCCTGATCAGCTGGCTGGCGGCGGGCCTGGTCGCCTACGCGTTCCTGTTCGCCTACATCGCCATCCAGCTGGCGCCGGCCAGCTGGTGGGTGGGCAGCGCCCAGAACCAGGGCGTGCCGGACTACCAGTCCGCGTTCTCCGCGATCTTCGGCCAGGGCATGTGGATCACGGTCGGCTCGCTGACCGCCTTCCTGATCGGCCAGCTGGTGGACATCCAGACCTTCCACCACATCCGCCGCCGCACCGGCGAGCGCCACGCCTGGCTGCGTGCCACTGGCTCCACCGCGGTCTCGCAGCTGGTGGACAGCTTCGTGGTGCTGTACATCGCCTTCGTGCTGGGCCCCGCCCACTGGCCGACTTCGCGGTTCCTGGCGGTGGCCTCGCTGAACTACACCTACAAGCTATTGGCGGCGGTGGCCTTGATCCCGCTGCTGTACCTGGCCCGCGCCGGCATCCACCGCTACCTCGGCGAGGCGCGCGCGCAGGCGTTGATCCGCCAGGCCGCGCAGGACCACGCCCCGGCGCAGCCGCCGCATCCGTTCCCGCTGGACTGACCCGCCGCCTGGCTGCATTGCCCGCACCCGGCCGCGGCGCGACAATAGCCGGATGATCGACGCCTCCCGCTATCCCCTGCTGTCGCGGATCGACAGCCCCGCCGACCTGCGCCAGCTGCCGGAATCCCAGCTGCGCGCGGTGGCGGACGAACTGCGCGCCTACCTGATCGAATCGGTCGGCAAATCGGGCGGCCATTTCGGCGCCGGGCTGGGGGTGGTGGAACTGACCACCGTCCTGCATTACCTGTACGACACGCCCGACGACCGCCTGGTCTGGGACGTCGGCCACCAGTGCTACCCGCACAAGATCCTGACCGGCCGCCGCGACCGCATCCACACGGTCAAGCAGAAAGGTGGCGTGGCGCCGTTCCCCAAGCGCGAGGAGTCGGAATACGACACCTTCGGCGTCGGCCACTCCTCCACCTCGATCTCGGCCGCGCTGGGCATGGCCATCGCCCGCCAGTCCGAAGGCGACGACCGCAAGGTCGTCGCGGTGATCGGTGACGGCGCGATGACCGCCGGCATGGCCTTCGAGGCGCTGATGCACGCTGGCGGCATGGAACCGGAGCCGGACCTGCTGGTGATCCTCAACGACAACAACATGTCGATCTCCGAGGCAGTGGGTGGCCTGACCAAGATGCTGGGCCGAGCGACCGGCAGCCGCACGCTCAACGCACTGCGCGAAGGCGGCAAGAAGATCCTCGGCGACAAGAAGAACAACCCGGCCCGCTTCGTGAAGCGCTGGGAAGAACACTGGAAAGGCATGTTCGTGCCGTCCACGATGTTCGAGGAAATGGGCTTCCACTACACCGGCCCGATCGATGGCCACGACATGCCCGCCCTGCTGTCCACGCTGAAGACGCTGCGCGCCTCCAAGGGCCCGAAGCTGCTGCACGTGATGACGACAAAGGGCAAGGGCTACGAGCCGGCTGAAGGCGATCAGATCGGCTACCACGCGGTGGGTCCGTTCGATCCGGACAAGGGCCTGGTGGCCAAGTCCGGCGCCCGGAAGCCGACC
>CAYYAT010000003.1:0-17383 GCA_964469595.1 uncultured Thermomonas sp. | reverse complement strand
CGGTGATCCTGTTCGGCAAGGGCAACGCCCCTCACCTCGACGCGCTGTTCGGCAGCGGTGCCGACGCCGTCGGCGTGGACTGGACGGTGACCCTGGAGGATGCCGCGCGCCGTGCCGGTGGCCGCGTCGCGCTGCAGGGCAACCTGGACCCGGCGATGCTGTATGGCAATCCCGAGGCGGTGCGCGCGCAGGCGCGGGCGGTGCTGGACAGCTACCGCGACGGCAACGGCGGCAGCCGCGAGGGCCACGTGTTCAACCTCGGCCACGGCATGTCGCCGGACATGAACCCCGACCACGTGGCCGCGCTGGTGGACGAAGTGCACGCCTACAGCGCGCGCTGAGCGCCGACCGGGCACGCATGCCCCTGCCCGGCCATGCTCAGGCCGGCGGCGTGCGCCCGGCCAGTACCGACCCCAGCGCCCGCGCCAGCATCGCGCCGGTCACCGGCTTGCGCAGGAAGGCGTCGAACCCGGCGGCGCGCGCCTGCGCCTCGGCCTGCGCATCGGAGCGCGCGGTGACCGCCAGCAGCGGCGCGGTGAAGCCCTGCGTGCGCAGCATCCGCGCCAGCGCCAGGCCGTCCATCCCCGGCAGGTCGAGATCCAGCAGCGCGGCATCGAAGCGGCAGGCCGCCGCTTCCGCCAGCGCGCCCAGCCCGTGCCCGACATGCGCGACCGCATGCCCCTGTGCCTGCAGCAGGCCGGCGATCGCCTGCGCCACGATCGGGTCGTCCTCCACCAGCAGCAGCTGCAGGTCGCGCACCGGCGCCACGGATTCCGCCGGTGCCTCCTCCGCCGGCGCGGCGACCGCCGGAGCCAGCGGCAGTTCCACCACGAACCGCGTGCCCTGCCCGGGCGTGCTGTCCACGGTGATGCGGCCACCCATCGCCGCCGCCAACTCCTGCGAGATCGCCAGCCCCAGCCCGCTGCCGCCGTAGCGGGCCGCGGTGCGCGCGCCCTCGGCCTGCTCGAAGCGGCGGAACAGGCGCTCGCGCTGCTCCGGGTTCAATCCCGGCCCGGTATCCGCCACCACGCAGCGGATGCCCTGCGGCTGCAGCGCCTCCACCTCCAGCGTCACCCGCCCCGCCTCGGTGAACTTCACCGCGTTGCCGAGCAGGTTGAGCAGGATCTGCTGCACGCGGGTGCGGTCGCCGTGCACGGCTGCCGGAACGGCATCGGCGACGTGCTCGACGAAGGCCAGTCCCTTGCGCGCGGCCAGCGGCGCCATCAGCGCGCCGATTTCCTCCAGCAGCGGCCGCAGGGCGAAATCGGCGGGCGCCAGCTCCAGCTTGCCGGCCTCGATCCGGGCCAGGTCCAGGGCATCGTTGACCAGCCGCAGCAGGTGCTCGCCGGCGCGCCGGATGGCCTGCACGTAGCCCCGCTGCAATTCGTCCAGCGGCCCCTCCTGCAGCAGCTCGGCCATGCCCAGCACGCCGGTCATCGGGGTGCGCACCTCGTGCCCGAGCGTGGCCAGGAAGCGCGACTTCGCCTGCGAGGCCTGTTCGGCCAGCAGGCGTTTTTCCTCGGCCAGCTGCCAGGCGTGCCGGCGGCGCAGGCGGGCGCGGTAGCTCCATGCCAGCAGGGCCAGCAGCAGCAGGCCGGCCAGCGCGTAGCCCGCCAGCGCCCAGGGGCTGCGCCACCATGGCGGCGGGATCTCGAACACCAGCACCTGCTCCGCCGACGGATTGCCGGCCGCGTCCTGCGCGCGCATGCGCAGCACGTAGCGGCCCGGCCCCAGCCCGGTGAACACCCGCTCGCCGCTGGCCCCGAGCGCCACCCAGCCGCGGTCGAACCCGTCCAGGCGCGCCCAGTAGCGGTTCCCGGCGGGATCGTCGAAGTCCAGCAGGCGCGCGCGGATGCGCAATTCGCGGTCCTGCTGCGCCAGTTGCACGCCGGCGCGCACCGGCAGTTCCTGCCAGCTTCCGTGCCGGCGTACCGCGACGCCGTCGAAGCGCAACTGCGGCTGCCGTGGCGACGGGTCGGCCATCGCGGTATCGACCATCCGCAGCCCGCCGTCGGCGGTACCGGCAACCAGCAGGCCGTCGTCGCGCAGCAGGGCCGCGCGGTCGAGGTATTCCTCGCCACCGGCATCGTCGCGCACGCCCACGTGGGCCAGCCGCTGCCGGCGCGGATCCCAGCGGTACAGCCCGCGGCTGGTGGTGATCCAGGCCCGGTGGCGCGCGTCCACCAGCAGCGCCGACGCCGCCACCGCGGGCATGCCGTGGCGGGTGTCGATGCGCGCGACCCGGCGCCAGCCGCCGCCCTGCCGCCGGTATTCCTCCAGCCCCGCCAGCCGCTGCAGCCACAGACGGTCCGGGCCATCGAACGCGAGCGCGTACACCCGGTCCTCGCCCATCGCCGCCACCGGCACGAAACGGCTGGCCGCGGGCTCGAAGCGCAGCACGCCGGTGCTGGTGGCCAGCCACGGCAGCGCGTCTTCCGCCAGCACCATGTCCTCGATGTCGGCCTCGCCCAGCCCGCTGTCGCCGTCGGCGCGCAGGTCGCGCAGGATCCCACCGCTGGCGGGGTCGCGCTGCTGCACGCCGCCGCCGATCGCCGCCAGCCACAGGCTGCCGTCGCGCGCGGGCAGCACGAATCCGACCTGCCCGGGCGGCACCGGAGCCTTGGCATCCTCGGCCGTCCATTCGTCCACCGCGCCATTGGCGATGCGCAGCAGGCCGCCGCGATGGGCGATCCACAGGCGGCCCGCGACATCTTCGGCGATCGCGGCCGGCTTCACGTTGCGCAGGCGCTCCAGCAGGTCGTCGGCCAGCGGCGCGATGCTGCCGTCCGCGCCGAGGTGCTCGACCACGCCGCCCAGCCCGCCGAGCCACACGCCGCCGTCGCCCGCGCGCCCGAGGGCGCGGTACATCGCCCCGTGCAGGCCATCCTCCGGGCCCTGGAACAGCGCCATCTGGCGCCAGTCCGAACGCAGGTAGCCGAGGCCGCGCCCGAGCACCGGCACCCACAGCGCGTCGCCCTTTTCCCCGAGCAGGGTGCTGATCGCGCGCGGGATCGCCGGCCCGCCCAGCGGCACCGGGGCCGGCGCCTGTTCGCCCTGCTGGTACCACAGGCCGCGCTGGCTGCCGATCCAGTGGTCGCCCTGGGCATCGGTGACGATCGCCAGCAGCGCGTTCGGGCGCTGGAACATCGGCGCCCACGCCGGCTGCGTCCAGTGCTCGTCGACATGCCGCCATACCCCGAGTGCACTGCCAACCCACAGCCCGTCCGGCTGCGCGGACAGGGCGTACACCATGCCCGGGCCTTCCGCGCCGGGCAGCGGCACCGCCTCGAACCCCGCCCCGCGCTGGCGCGCCAGGCCCTTGGTGGTGCCCACCCACAGCACGCCCGCGGCATCCACCACCAGCGCCAGCACGGTCGGCGAAGGCAGGCCCTCCGCCACGCCGTAGTGGCGCATGCCGCCATCCGCCGCGACCCGGGTCAGGCCGCCGTCGTAGGTGCCCAGCCACACCGCATCGCCCTGGCGGGCCATCGCCCACACGTCGTCGCTGCCGAGCTGCGGATGGGTGGCCTTGCGCAGCGCCCGGAAGTGCTGGCGCGCGGCATCGAGCACGCTGACGCCCTCGCCTTCGACCGCCACCCACACCCGGTCCTGCGCGTCCACCAGCAGCGCCTGCACGTTGTTGCCGGGCAGGCCGCCGGCGACATCCGGCTCGTGCCGCCACACGCGCATGCCGATGCCGTCGTGGCGGGCCAGGCCGTCGGCGGTGCCGACCCACAGGTAGCCATCGGCATCGCGCGCCAGCGCCTTGATCTCGGTCGAGGGCAGGCCCTGCGCCGGACCCACGATGCGGAAGCGCGGGCGCTCCGGCGCCGCCGCCCAGCTGCAGGCGCAGGCCACCCACAGCAGCAGCAATACGATGCGTCGAAGCATGGTGTCCTCCCCGGATGCGCCGATGCTGGCAACCCCGGGCCGCGCATGCAAGCGCGGCCGCTGCCGGCATCCGCTAGCCTGCAAGCCAGCGCCGTACGGCAGCGGCATCGAACGGCCAGTCCAGCTCGCGCGCGCCGGGCTCGGCGCGCAACACTGGTACACGCAGTCCATAGCGCGCCTCGAGCGCCGGGTCGCCGTCGATGAACACGCTGCGGAACGCTGGCACCCGCGCCACCGCCAGCGCATCCAGCGCCTGGTCGCACAGATGGCAGTCATCGCGCTGATAGAGGATCAGTTCCATACGCCGGCGTCGGAAAGCACGGAAGCGGGCGCCTAGAATACGCAACTCCCCAGCCCGGCAGCGCGCATGGCCGTCTCCACCTTCGACCTCTACAAGATCGGCATCGGCCCCAGCTCCTCGCACACGGTGGGGCCGATGCGCGCGGCCGCGCGCTTCGTCAGCCACTGGCTGGAAGAGAACGGCGTGCTGGAGCGCACCGCGCGGGTGCGCGCGGAGGTGTTCGGCTCGCTGGCGCTGACCGGCCGCGGCCACGGCACCGACAAGGCCGTGCTCATGGGGCTGGAAGGCCACTGGCCGAACGCAATCGACCCGGACATCATCCCGCCCGCGCTGGAACGCATCCGCGCCAGCAAGCGCCTGTGGCTGGGCGGCAAGCACGAGATCGCCTTCGACGAGAAGCGCGACCTGGTGATGAACAAGCGCCAGAAGCTGCCCTTCCACACCAACGGCATGCGCTTCACCGCGTTCGATGCCGACGGCGCCGAGATCGCCACCCGCGACTACTACTCGGTCGGCGGCGGCTTCGTGGTCAACCAGGACGAAGCCGCGGAGGACCGCATCGTCGCGGATACCACCCCGCTGCCGCATCCATTCGCAAGCGGCGCCGAGCTGCTCGCGGAATGTCAGCGCAGCGGGCTGACGATCGCCCAGCTGATGTTCGAGAACGAGCAGGCCTGGCGCGCGCCGGAGGCCATCCGCGAGGGCCTGCGCGAGATCTGGCAGGCCATGCAGGGCTGCGTGGCGCGCGGCCTGCGCGCCGGCGGCACATTGCCGGGTGGCCTGCACGTGGTGCGCCGCGCGCCGGCGCTGCACGCCGAGCTGGCGTCGAAGCCGGAAGCCGCGATGCGCGACCCGCTGACCGTGCTGGACTGGGTGAACCTGTACGCGCTGGCGGTCAACGAGGAGAACGCCGCCGGCGGCCGCGTGGTCACCGCGCCCACCAACGGCGCGGCGGGGATCCTGCCGGCGGTGCTGCATTACTACGACCGCTTCTGCCCCGGCGCCAGCGAGCAGGGCGTGTTCGATTTCCTGCTCACCGCCGCCGCGATCGGCATCCTGTACAAAGAAAACGCCTCGATCAGCGGGGCCGAAGTCGGCTGCCAGGGCGAGGTCGGGGTGGCCTGCTCGATGGCCGCAGCCGGCCTCACCGCCGCGCTCGGCGGCAGCCCGGCGCAGGTGGAGAACGCCGCCGAGATCGGCATGGAGCACAACCTGGGCCTGACCTGCGACCCGATCGGCGGGCTAGTGCAGATTCCCTGCATCGAGCGCAATGCAATGGGCGCGGTGAAGGCGATCAACGCCAGCCGCATGGCCCTGCGCGGCGATGGCAGCCACAAGGTGTCGCTGGACAAGGTGATCAAGACCATGCGCGACACCGGCCGCGACATGCAGGACAAGTACAAGGAAACCAGCCGCGGCGGGCTCGCGGTGAACGTCATCGAGTGCTGAGGGCCACCGCGGCGAACGCCGGCCCGCGGCCCCCGCCCGGGATCAAGTCCGGCCCGCGCGGGCCGCTACCGCTTTCAGGGTAATCTGGAATCCTGGGGCTTCCGGGGGACGGTCCGATCATTCGCGCATCCGCCATGCGTCACCCTCGGGCGACGCGACCGCCACGCGGGGGGCGGCCGTGGTACGCCCTGCCGCGCCTGCTGCTGGCCGCGCTGCTGCTGGTGCTGGCGGCCGGCGCGTGGGCACTGGACCCGGGCAAGCCCTACCGCGACTACGTGGTGGAGACCTGGGGGGTCGAGAAGGGCCTGCCGCAGATCACGGTGATGGCGATCGCCCAGGATGCCGACGGCTACCTGTGGGTGGGCACCCAGGCCGGGCTGGCGCGCTTCGACGGGGTGCAGTTCCGCCGCTTCGAGCGCGAGGACGTGCTGAACATGGACAGCATGATCCAGGCGCTGCTGGCCGACCCGCAGGGACGGCTGTGGATCGGCACCGCCAAGGGCCTGCTGGTGCTGGAGCAAGGCCGCATCCGCCCGCTGTCCGCGCCCGACGGCATCGCACGCTTCCCGGGAGGCGCGCTGGCATTGTCCGAGGGGCGGCTGGTGGTCGGCGGCCCGGACGGGCTGTACGTGCCCGATGGGCAACGCCTGCGCCGGCTGCGCGCGCTGCCGGGGCCGGTCACCAGCCTGCTGGCCGAGGGCGCCGTGCTGTGGGCCGGTGGACCAGGCCAGGTGCTGCGGATCGAAGGCGACCGCGTCCAAGCATTCCCGCTGCCAGCCAGCCTGCCCGGGGCCAGCGTCGGCCACCTGGCGCGCTTCGACGGCGACCTTTGGGCCGGCACCCGCAGCGGCCTGCTGCGCCTGCACGCCGGCCGCTGGGAACTGGTGCCCGGGCGCGATGGCGGACAGGTGCGTGCAATCGAGGCGCTGGCGGCCGATCGCGGCGGCAACCTGTGGCTGGCCACCCCGCAATACCTCGAACGCCTGCGCCCGGGGCAGGTGCCGGAACGGATCGAGAACCAGCCCGGCAGCATTGCCGTCCGCGCACTCTTCGAGGACCAGGACGGCAACCTCTGGCTGGGCAGCCAGACCGAAGGCCTGGCGCGGGCCTGGAGCGGCCACGCGCGCCGCCTGTCCAGCGCGGAAGGGCTGGCCACGCCGCTGCTGTGGTCGCTCTCGGACGCGCCCGATGGCGGCGTGGTGGTGGGCACCAGCAATGGCGTCGAGGAGTGGCGGCAAGGCCACTTCCATCGCCTGGTGCCCGGGGCCGGCCTGCCGCACCCGGAGGCCTACAGCGTGCTGGCCGAGGCCGGCCAGGTCTGGATCGGCACCCGCGCCGGCGCCGCCGTGCTGCGCGCGGGCCAGGCGCATGCGGAGATCCCGCCGGCACTGGCCCCGCTGCGCGGGATGCAGGTGCATGCGATCCTGCGCGACCATACCGGCAACCTCTGGTTCGGCACCACCGGCGGTGCGTTCCGGCTCGCCTCCGATGGCCGCCTCACCCGCTATGCCGAGGCCGAGGGGTTAGTCGATCCGCGCGTGCGGATCGTGCACGAGACCCGCGACGGCCGCCTGCTGCTGGGCACCGCGCAGGGCCTGTACGAATGGCGGGACGGGCGGCTGCTGGCACTTGCTGGCCAGGACGGGACAGGCGGGGATGTCGGCGTCACCACCCTCAACGAACTCGGCGATGGCCGCCTGGTCGTCGGCAGCGCCAGCGGCGACCACCTGCGCCTCTTCGATGGCCGCCGCTGGCAGTCACTCGGCACGGGCAGCGGCCTGCCGGAGAACATCCCGTTCCATATCGCCCAGGTCGGCAACGACCTCTGGGTGGCCGGCATGCAGGGCGTGTACCGGCTGGGGCTGGCGGAACTCGACCATGCCCTGGCCGACCCGCAGGCGCGCGTGCAGGCGCGGCTGATCATCAACTCCGGCTTCAACCTGCCCGGCGGCCAGCAGGACAAATGCTGCAATGGCATGGGCAGCGGCCGCGGCTTGCTGCGCGACGGCCAGCTGTGGCTGCCCACCCGCGATGGCGCGCTGGTGATCAGCACCGCGCGCCTGCCCCCCGGCCCGCAGTGGAAACCGCGGATCGAGGACGTGCTGGTGGACGGCAAGCCGCTGCTGGCCGAGGGTGGCCGGCTGCGCCTGCCGCTCGGCGCGCGCAGCCTGAAGATCGAGTTCAGCCTGCCGGCCCTGCACCCCACCCGCCTGCCGCAGCTGCGCTACCGGCTGGTCGGCTACGACCCCGACTGGGTGGAGACGGAAAGCCCGGCGCAGCGGCAGGCCAGCTACGCCAACCTGCCGCCCGGTGACTACCGCTTCGAACTGGCCGACTTCGCCCGCGACGACCCGCTGGCCGCAAAGGCCACGCTGGCGCTGCAGTTGCCGCCGCGCCTGCATGAGACCGTCGCGTTCCGGATCCTGCTGGGGCTGGCGCTCGTGGTGCTGGTGTGGCTGGGCTATCTCGCCCTGCGCCGGCGCTACGGGCGCCGCCAGGCCGAACTGGAGCGGCTGGTGCGGGAACGCACCCATGACCTGCAGATCGCCAATGCGCGCCTGAAGGAACTCAGCTTCACCGACCCGCTGACCGGCCTGCACAACCGCCGCTACCTGTCGCAGCAGATCCCCATCGACCTGTCCTTCTACGACCGCGACCCGGCCTTCCGCACCGGCGAGGAAGCAGTGGTGCTGGCGCTGCTGGACATCGACCACTTCAAGCGCATCAACGACACCTGGGGCCATGCCGCCGGCGACCTCGTGCTGGAGCAGCTCGGCCAGCTGCTGATGACGCTCAAGCGCAGCGGCGACTATGCCGCGCGCTGGGGCGGCGAGGAGTTCCTGCTGGTGCTGCGGCCGCTGCCGCGTGGCCAGCTGGCAGAGGTCGGCCGGCGCGTGTGCCAGCAGATCGGCAGCCACGTCTTCGACCTCGGCAACGGCCAGCAGCACCGGCTGACGGTGTCGGTCGGACTGGTGGAATGCCCGCTGTTCCCGCAGCATCCGCGCCTGCTCGGCTGGGACCAGCTGGTGACGCTCGCCGACCGCGCCCTGTACGCCGCCAAGGACGCCGGCCGCAACGGCTGGATGGCCTACCGCCCGGCACCCGGCACGCACCTGCCCGCCGACCTTTCCAGCGCCAGCGGCGACCCCGGCTGGCTGGTGGAGAACGGCCTGCTGGAACGCTTCGGCGAAGCCGGGCCGGATCCGTACCGGGCCGGCGGGCACAGCCGCCAGGAGCCGGCGCCGGACGCCCCGCCGCCGTTGCCACAAACGCACTGACGGGAGCAAGCGCATGCGCGACATTCCGGCGATGGTGTCCAGGGGCGCGCTGCTCGCCGCCCTGTACTTCGCCGGGGCCGGGATGACCGTGCTGTACCTGCAGACCCCGGCCGACGTGGCGCTGTTCTGGCCGGCCGCCGGCATCGGCTACGCGATGGTGCTGCGCTTCGGAAAACCCTACGTGCTGGCCATCGCCGCCGGGCAGGCGCTGCTGCACCTGCTGCTGGTGCCGGCGCCGCCGCTGTTCCTACCGTTCTCGATCGGCAGCAATGCGCTCGCGACCTGGCTGGCGGCGCTGTATGTCAGCGCCCATATCCGCCAGCTGCGGCTGCGCACCAGCGACGGTTTCCTGCTGATGCGCGGCGCCGGAGTGCTGTGCCTGACCAGCGCCGCCATCGGCAGCCTCGGGATGCTCGTCGCCGGGATGATCCCGGCGACGGACTGGCCGCGCGCCTTCCTGCAGTGGGCGCTGGGCGACCTGCTCGGCGCCACCGCCACCACCTCCAGCATGCTGCTGCTGTTCGGAGTGCCGCGCCAGGAGCAGACCAGCCTGGCCCCGGCCCTGGGCAGCCTGCGCGAACGCCTGCTGTGGTCGCTGCTGATGGCCCTGCTGCTGGCGGGAGGGATCGCGATCGCGCACCGCGGCAGCATGTATCCGCTGGCGATCGCCACCCTGCCGCTGGCCCTGCTGCTGTGGTCGGCAGCGCGCTTCCCGCCCACCTTCACCGCGGTCGCCACCACCGTGGTGACCATCACCCTGGCGCTGATCCTGGGGCTGGGCATCGGTCTGGACGGCGTCCAGCGACCGGAATCCCTGCAGGACACGGCCCTGCTGATGAGCTCGCTGGTGGTGGTCTCCACCATCCCGATCCTGCTGGCGGCGTCCTACCGCGAACGCTTCGTGGCGATGGCCGCGCTGCACCAGCGCGCCACCCGCGACCCGCTGACCGACCTGCTCAACCGCGATGCCTTCGAGGAGCACGCGCGCCAGCGGCTGACCACCAACGCCGGCCCGCTCAGCCTGCTCTACATCGACCTGGACAATTTCAAGCTGGTCAACGACTCCGCCAGCCACGCCGCCGGCGACGAGATGCTGCGGCATGCCGCGCGCCTGGTGCAGGCCGAGTTCGCATCCTGCGATGCGCTGATCGCGCACAGCGGCGGCGACGAGTTCACCGTGCTGGCCGCGCTGCCCGGCGAGCGCGCCACGGCCGCGGCGCGCCGCCTGCTGGGCGCGATCGAAGCGATGCGGGTGGCCTGGCAGGGCGGCAACCTGCGCATCACCGCCAGCATCGGCCTGGCCGGCAGCCAGCCGCCGCACGCCAGTTTCGACGAATTGCTGTCGCAGGTGGATGCCGCCTGCCACGAGGCCAAGGACCTCGGCGGCAACCGCGTGCTGGCGACCGCCGAAAACGCGGAAAGCCTGCGCAACCGCAGCCGCATGATGCGCAGCGCGCTGGATGCGCGCGAGGCGCTGGACCAGCGCCGGCTGGAACTGTGGTGCCAGCCGATCGTCCCGCTGGCGCAGCCGGCGCAATCGAACCAAGTGCATTTCGAGGTGCTGCTGCGCTGGCGCGATGGCGAAGGCCTGCTGCGTCCGCCGGCCAACCTGATCGCGGCCGCCGAGCGCTTCCGGCTGGGCCCGCGCCTGGACCGCCACGTGCTGGACGCCACCCTGGCGTGGCTGGAATCGCATCCGGACGTGGCCGCACGGGTCGCGCAGTGCAGCATCAACCTCGGCGCCGCGACCCTGGTGGACGAGGAGTTCGGCGACTACCTGGCCACACGCCTGCGGCGCAGCCTCCTGCGCGCCGGGCAGCTGTGCCTGGAGATCACCGAAACCAGCGTGGTGCGCGACATGACCCGCACCCGCCGCTTCGTCCGCCGCATGCGCAACCTCGGCTGCAGCTTCGCGCTGGATGACTTCGGCACCGGCTTCTGCTCCTTCAGCTACCTGCGCGACCTGCAGGTGGACTACCTGAAGATCGACGGCAGCTTCGTGCGCGACCTCGCCAGTTCCCCGCTGTCGGAGGCGGTGGTGCGCTCGATCACCGGGATCGCCCACCTGCTCGACATCCGCGCGGTGGCCGAGCATGCGGAGGATGCGGAGCAGGTCGCACTCCTGCGCGCGCTGGACGTCGACTACGCGCAGGGCTACGCGTTCCAGCGCCCGCTGCCGATCGCGGAGTTCTTCGGGGTGAAGTCCTGACCGGTGGAAGCGCGGGGATCCGGCGCGCGTTCCATGCCGTGGCGAGATGCGAGGGCCACCCGCACATCCTGCGGCGCACCGCCGGCGGCGACCTGGATCGCCAGCGCATCGTCCAGCAGGGCCGCCGCAGTGACCTCGGCGCCGGCGCCCGGCCCCTGCACCACCAGCGGCTGGTGCGGATAGCGGTCGCACCAGAGCGCGACCCGGTTGTCGGTGCCGCTGCCGCCGGCCAGCGGATCGTCCGCGGCCAGCGCCTCCAGCCCCACCGTCGCGCGGCCGTCGGCGTGCAGGCGGGCGATGAAGCGCAGCCGCTGGCCGCGCTTGTAGGCCTCGGCATAGCGCGCGCGCAGCGGGGTATCCAGCGCCGGCAAGGCCTCGTCCAGCGCCGTGCGCAAGGCGCCGGCCAGCGCCTCCGGCACCAAGGACTGCACGCGCACGTCCGCCGCCTCCAGCGGCACGCCGGCGACGCGCGCCAGGATCAGCAGCTTGCGCCGCACGTCCTCGCCGGACAGGTCCTCGCGCGGGTCCGGCTCGGTGAAGCCTGCCGCGCGCGCCTCCCGCACGAACCCGGAAAACGGCCGCAGCCCGTCGTAGTGGTGGAACAGCCACGCCAGCGAGCCGGACAGCACGCCGGCGATCGCGTGGATGCGGTCGCCACCCGCCTGCAGCGCGCGCAGCGTGCGCAGCAGGGGCAGCCCGGCGCCGACCGTGGCGCTGTCGCCATACAACGCCCCGCCGGCCGCGGCCGCCTGCTGGATCGCCCGCCAGCGCGCCAGCGACGTGCCCTGTCCCAGCTTGCAGGCGGTCACCACGTGGATGCCCCGCGCCAGCCAGTACGCGTGCCGGTCCGCCACGGCTTCCGAGGCGGTGGCGTCGATCACGATGCGGGGGCCGGCACTGCCCAGCGCATGCGCCACGTCCTGCAGCCGGCTGGCCCGCGCAGAGGCCTGCAGCCGCTGCTGCAGGTCGCCGGCGACACCATCCGGCGCCTCCAGCGCGGTGCGCGAGTTGGCGACATAGACCAGCGACAACCGCCGCGCGAATGCGCCGCCCTGCCAGCCGGCCAGCCGCGCCCACACCGCGCGCCCCACGGTGCCGCTGCCCAGCAGCGCCACCCGCGCCGGCGCGGCGTCGGGCAACGGCAGCGCGATGACCCGGACGTTCATCGCACCGCCTGCCGTTTGCACGACCCTGCGGCCTGCGCGCGCACCAGCGCATCGGCCAGGTCCGCCACCAGGTCGTCGGCGTGCTCGATGCCCACCGACAGCCGCAGCAGGCCGTCGGAAATCCCGGCCTGCGCGCGCGCCTGCGCGCTCATCGCCGCGTGGGTCATGGTGGCCGGATGCGCGACCAGGCTCTCCACGCCGCCCAGCGACTCGGCCAGGGTGAACCAGCGCAGACCATCGAGGAACGCGCGCACCGCCGCCTCGCCGCCCGCCAGCTCCAGGCTCAGCATCGCGCCGAAGCCATGCTGCTGGCGCGCCGCGAGGGCATGCCCGGGATGCGCCGGCAGCCCCGGGTAATGCAGCGCGCGCAGCGCCGGATGGCCGTCCAGCAGTGCCACCAGCGCCTCGGTGTTGTCCTGGTGCACGCGCATCCGCGCATCCAGCGTGCGCAGCCCGCGCAGGGTGAGGAAGCTGTCGAACGGCGATCCGGTCAGACCCAGCGCGTTCGCCCACCACGCTAGCTCGGCGTGCAACCCAGCATCCTTCGCCACCACCGCACCGCCGACCACGTCGCTGTGGCCGTTGATGTACTTGGTGGTGGAATGCACCACCACATCCGCGCCGAACTCCGCGATCGGCCGCTGCAGCAGCGGCGACAGGAAGGTGTTGTCCACCACCACGCGCGCGCCGGCCGCGTGCGCGGCGGCAATCGTCGCGCGCAGGTCGGTGATCCGCAGCAGCGGATTGGACGGGGTTTCGACCCAGACCAGCGCAGGCTGGCGCGCCAGCGCCTCGGTCAGCGCGCGCGGATCGGTGAGGTCGCAGGTCAACAGGTCGAACGCGCCCTTCGATGCCAGCGCGTTGAACAGCCGCCAGCTGCCGCCGTAGCCGTCGTGCGGCACCACCAGCACGTCGCCCGGCCGCAGCAGCGCGTGCAGCACCAGCGTCACCGCGCCCATGCCGGTGGCGGTGATGGTGCCGCCCGCACCGCCTTCCAGCGCGGCCAGCGCCTCCCCCAGCAGGTCGCGGGTGGGGTTGCCGCTGCGGGTGTAGTCGTAGCGGCGCTTTTCGTTGAAGCCGGCGAAGCTGAAGTTGGAGGACAGCACCAGCGGCGGGGTGACCGCGCCGAACGCGGGATCGCGGTCGATCCCGGCGCGCACCGCGCAAGTCGCCGCGCGTGCGATGGAGGACGAATCGTGCATGGGAATGGCTCCGGGCAGCGGCATGGTGGGTTCAGGGCCGCGCCGGCAGCGGCGCCGCCAGTTCGCTGGCCAGCAGCGCATCCATGCGCGCGGTGTCCTTCAGGAAGGCGTCGTGGCCGTAGTCCGAACGCAGCACGCGCAGGCGGCCGTGGCAGCCCAGGCCCTCCTGCAGCGCCACCGCATCCGCCAGCGGCACCAGGCGGTCGCCCTCCACCGCGATCACCGAGACCGGCACGCGCACCTGCGCAGGGTCCACCCGGTGCAGGTCGATGGACTCGGACAGCCGCAGCCAGGCGGTGGCGGGCATGCGCGCGACGAACTTCGCCCCGGCCGCGTCCAGGTAATCCTCGGCAGCCACCCGCACCCGGCCGTTGCACAGCACCGGCGGCACATCGAAGCGCGCGGCGAACTCCTCCGGAGTGCGGTAGCTGAGCATCGCGAACTGGCGCGCCAGCGACAGGCCCTGCTCGTCGGCGCACTGCAGTTGGCCGAGCGCCACCACCTTGCGCTGCAGGGCGCGCCAGGCCGCGGCGTAGGGATGCGGGCGATGCGCGCCGCTGATCGCCAGCAGGCGGCGCAGCCGCTGCGGATGGCGCACCGCCAGCTGCAGGCCGACCAGCGCGCCGTAGGAATAGCCGACGAACGCGTGCAGGGCGTCGATGCCCAGCGCCTCCAGCAGCAGCGCCACCGCATCGGCCTGGTCGGCGGTGTCGATCGGGGCGTCCAGCTCGCCGTCGGCGCCGACGTAGTCGAACGCGAGGATGCGCCAGCGCGCCGGGTCCAGCGCGCGCCCCGCGTCCAGCAGGCCCTGGGCCCAGCCCGGGGACGGGTCCAGCGCGTTCGCCGCCACGTGCCGGTGCGCGGAAATGCCGCCCGCCACCAGCGCCACCGGCGCATCCTCGGGGCCGGCCAGTTCGTACTGCAGGCGCAGCCGGCAGGTGCCGGCATGGCAGGTGGCCAGCACCGCGTCGATGCTGCCGCGGCGGGCGGGAATGGCCGGGCGCGCCGGCGCGTGGGCCGCCTCCGGCACCGGGACGGGGCGGGACGGGGCGACGGCGCTGCGTTCGGCGTGGAAGGGATGCATGGCGGACTCCGGGCGGTGGACGGGCCATCGGAGTCGCGCGGGGGTGCGGGAAGAGGACCGACACGTCGGCGTCGCGCGCCGCGCGTGCGGCTTCGCAACCATCTTCCGGCAGACGCTCAGGTCCCCGCAGGATTTGGCACCTCGCGGCGGCTTGCGCCGCCCGCAGGTTGCCCCGGCATCAAAGGGCCTGTCCCTCCGCCGGTCTCGATGGATGCGCGCAGTCTGCGCAGCCGCCGCGAACTTGTCAATCGCTTCATTCGGATAAAGCGATTCGTATAACGCATCATCATGTCCGCCGGCTCCGGCATACTCGCGCCGATGCCGTCTCTGCCCCACGCCCTACGCCCTCTCCTAGCGGCCAGCCTGCTGGCGCTGCTGCCCTCCGCGCTGGCGGCGGCCGACCCGGCCGCGCCCGCCGCAGGCTCGCCCCCGGCGCTGGCCAGCCTGCGGGTGGAACCCAATGGCAGTGAATACCTGGCGTGGGCGGACAACCTTCTGGCCGGCCCGATCGAAGTGCGGCTGGAGGTCGCGGGAGCGCCTCCGGCCTGGAGCCAGCCGCCGCTGCCGGCGCGCGCGAGCGTCGCCGCCGGCGGCAGCACGCTGCTGGCGCACCTGCGCATGCCGCCCGGAAGCGGCCTGATCAAGCTGCGGCTGGAGGCCACGCCGGGCAGCTCCAACGCGCGTCCGCGCGACGTGGCCTACCTGCTGCCGCTGGCCGATCCGCACGCGCGCATCGACCAGGGCTTCGAAGGCGGCTTCAGCCACCAGGATCCGGAAAACCGCTACGCGATCGACTTCGCCACGCCCGAAGGCACCCCGGTACTGGCCGCACGCGGCGGGGTGGTGATGCAGGTGCAGGACGGCTTCAGCGGCCACGGCCTGGATCCGCACCGCGATGCCAGCCGCGCCAACCTCATCCGGATCCTGCACGACGACGGCAGCATGGGCCTGTATGCGCACCTGGCCAACGGCGGCGCGCGGGTGCGCGTCGGGCAACGGGTGGAGGCCGGCCAGCGCATCGGCCTGTCCGGCAATACCGGCTACAGCACCGCGCCGCACCTGCACTTCGCGGTGCAGGTCAACCGCGGCATGCAGCTGCTGTCGATCCCGTTCCGGCTGGCCCGGCCCGCGCAGGGCGCAAGCGCGCCAGATTGAAGCGATGCGGCCCCCGAATGCGCCGGGTCAGAACGGATGCGGCCTATGCCTCGTCCTCGGCCGCCACCATGGGCTGCACCCATTCGCGCCACTGCGGCAGCCGCTCCAGCATGCCGACCGAGCGCAGGTAGGCCTCGTCGGGCTCGCGCCCTGCCACCAGCGCGGTGGCCACGTGCACCGCGCCGGCCACCCAGAACCCGGCCGCGCGCAGCTGCCCGGGACGGTGCTGGTAGGCCACCGCTTCCACGATCGGCATCGGCAATCCCCACAGCCCCATCAGGTAAGCACCCGCCTCGGCGTAATGCGGGCCTTCCTCGCCCGGCTCGCCCGAGGACACGCCCGGCAGCAGGCGCCCGACCTCGGCCAGCAGGCTGGCGGTGGCCGCCAGCTCCGCGCTGGGGCCGGGCAGCAGGCGGCGCGCCAGGTTCGACGCGCGCAGGGCGCGATCCTGCATCGCCTCGCGCTCCTGGCTGCTGGCCAGCTTGGGGCCGCCGAAGGCCTCGATGGTGAGCACCATCCGCAGCAGGGTCTGGTGCCCGAGGCGGGTGACCGCGGCGCGCATGTCGGTGATCTCGCGCCCGCCGGAGAAATACGCCGAGTTGCACAGGCGCAGCACCTTGGCGGCGATCGCCGGGTCCTGCGACAGGGTCTGGGCGATGGTGGCATTGCTCGCGTCCGGGTCGCGCAGCAGGCGGGTCAGTTGCAGGTACAGCCGCGGCGGCGGCGGCAGCGAATTGATCCGGCCCAGCACCCGCTTCAGGGCTTCATTGTCGAGCAGCTCGCGCAGGTCCACCACGCTTTCCACCGCGGCCACCAGCTCGGCCGCGTCCAGCGGGCGCGCCAGCACCCGGTGGGCGCCGTCCAGGCCCTGCGCGATGTCCACGCTGGCCTCGTCCGGGTTCTGGTCCAGCAGCAGGATGCGCACCGCCTGCGGATACAGCGCGGCCACCCGCGCCAGCAGCTCGGGGCCACCGATCGGGCCGGGCCGCAGCCCGCACACGAACACGTCGAACGCGGACATCGCCGGATCCACGGTGGCGCCGGCCGGCAGCCAGTCGATGGTCCAGTCCAGGCCGTAATCGGCCAGCAAGGCGTCGAACTCCGCGGCCCGCCCCGCGTCTTCCCCGGCAATCACGATGCGCACTGCGTCATCCTCTCCCTTTGGCGTACCCGTTTGGCGTACCCCGGCCGCGCCTGGCGACGGCCGGCATCCGCCCCCGCCGCGCAGCCACGCCACCCAGAGTACACCGCGGCACCGGCGGCGGCGATGGCCAGCGCCCGCGATCGCGGCAACCGTCACATCCGGGGCCGCATGCGGGGCCCGGCTATAATTCCGCGATGACAGACGTTGCAACCGAAGCCGCGCGCCGGCGCACCTTCGCCATCATCTCCCACCCCGACGCGGGCAAGACCACCCTCACCGAGAAGCTGCTGCTGTTCGGCGGGGCGATCCAGATGGCCGGCAGCGTCAAGGGCCGCAAGGCCGCGCGCCACGCGACCTCCGACTGGATGGCGCTGGAGAAGGAGCGCGGCATCTCCGTGACCAGCTCGGTGATGCAGTTCCCGTACGAGGGCCGCATCGTCAACCTGCTGGACACCCCCGGCCACGCCGACTTCGGCGAGGACACCTACCGCGTGCTCACCGCGG
>CAYYAT010000002.1:0-21482 GCA_964469595.1 uncultured Thermomonas sp. | reverse complement strand
CGCGCTCGACGCCTACGGGCCGATCACCGACAACGCCGGCGGCATCGCCGAGATGAGCGAACTTCCACCCGAAGTGCGCAGCGTCACCGACCCGCTGGACGCGGTAGGCAACACCACCAAGGCGGTGACCAAGGGCTATGCCATCGGCTCGGCCGCGCTGGCCTCGCTCGTCCTGTTCGCCGACTACACGCACAACCTGCAGGCCGCGCACCCGGGCGTCAACTTCACCTTCGACCTGTCCAACCACATGGTCATCATCGGTCTGCTGATCGGCGGCCTGATTCCGTACCTGTTCGGCGCGATGGCGATGGAAGCCGTGGGCCGCGCGGCGGGCAGCGTGGTGGAGGAAGTGCGCCGCCAGTTCCGCGAGATCAAGGGCATCATGGACGGCAGCGGCAAGCCGCAGTACGACAAGGCCGTGGACATGCTGACCAAGTCCGCGATCAAGGAAATGATCGTGCCGTCGCTGCTGCCGGTCGCGGTGCCGGTGGTCGTGGGCCTGGCGCTGGGCCCGCAGGCGCTGGGCGGGTTGCTGATCGGCACCATTGTCACCGGCATCTTCGTGGCCATCTCGATGACCACCGGCGGCGGCGCGTGGGACAACGCCAAGAAGTACATCGAGGATGGCCACCACGGCGGCAAGGGCTCCGAGGCCCACAAGGCCGCGGTGACCGGCGATACCGTCGGCGATCCCTACAAGGACACCGCCGGCCCGGCGGTGAACCCGCTGATCAAGATCATCAACATCGTGGCGCTGCTGATCGTGCCGCTGCTGCCGGTCAACGCCGGCAGCACCGAAGCGGCCAAGCCGGCGGTGGCGGTGCAGGCCGCGGTGGCCGCACCCGCGGGCATGCCGGCCGATGCCGCGGCGCAGGGCGCAGGGCACTGAGCCATGCCCTGCCCTCCGCACCCGGAGGCAGGACGCAATCATGGACGACCGCACGCGGGGGCCTTGTGCCCCCCGCGCTGCGCTTGCGGCCAACCCCGCGGCGGTCACGCGCGGGCGGACAGGCTGGACATTTTGTCCCACGACACGGATGTCGCTTGAATATTAGAAGTATCTAATTAATACTGCAGGCAGTCGCAACAGGGCCACCACGCACATGCACAGCCAGGCGCCCACGCCCTCCGCGGGCAACCCACCGACCGGCACGCCTTCCGGTGCCTGGGCCTGGCTGCGTCGCCACCTGCTGCTGCTGATCGCGATCAAGCTGTCGCTGCTCGCCCTGCTCTACGTTCTGTTCTTCGGGCCCGGCCAGCGCCCGGCGGTCGATGCCGACGCTGTGGCCCGCCAGCTGCAATCCCCTTCCATTCCCTCGTCCCCGAGGTAAGCCGCCATGCCAGACCTGCACGTCGTCGACCTGTCGCGATTGCAATTCGCGATCACCGCGCTCTACCACTTCCTGTTCGTCCCGCTCACGCTCGGGCTTGCGCTGCTGCTGGCGATCATGGAAAGCGTGTACGTGATGACCGGGCGCGTCATCTGGAAGCAGATGGTGAAGTTCTGGGGCGTGCTGTTCGGCATCAACTTCGCCATGGGCGTGGCCACCGGCATCACCATGGAGTTCCAGTTCGGCACCAACTGGGCCTATTACTCGCACTACGTCGGCGACATCTTCGGTGCGCCGCTGGCGATCGAAGGCCTGATGGCGTTCTTCCTGGAGAGCACCTTCGTCGGCCTGTTCTTCTTCGGCTGGGACCGCATGAGCAAGCTGCAGCACATGGTGGTGACCTGGCTGATGGCGCTGGGCGCCAACTTCTCGGCGCTGTGGATCCTGATCGCCAACGGCTGGATGCAGAACCCGGTCGGCGCGACCTTCAACTTCCACACCATGCGCATGGAGGTGACCGACTTCGCCGCGGTGCTGTTCAACCCGGTGGCGCAGTCCAAGTTCGTGCATACCGTCAGCGCCGGGTACGTGACGGGCGCGGTGTTCGTGCTGGCGATCAGCGCCTGGTACCTGCTCAAGGGCCGCAACGTGCAGTTCGCGCGGCGCTCGATCGCGGTCGCCGCCAGCTTCGGCCTGGCCGCGGCGCTGAGCGTGGTGGTGCTGGGCGACGAGAGCGGCTACACGGTTTCCGAAAACCAGAAGATGAAGCTGGCCGCGATCGAGGCCGAGTGGCATACCGCGCCGGCGCCGGCGCCGTTCACCCTGTTCGGGATTCCGGACATGCAGGCGCGCGAGACCAAGGCCGCGATCAAGATCCCGTGGGCGCTGGGCCTGATCGCCACCCGTTCACTGGACGAGCAGGTGCCGGGCATCCACGACCTGGTGGAGCAGAACAAGCAGCGCATCCGCAACGGCATCCAGGCGTATGCCGCGCTGAACGCGGTGCGTGCCGATCCGGACAATCCGGCCAAGCAGCAGGCGTTCCTGGAGAAACAGCAGGATCTCGGCTTTGGTCTGCTCACCCTGAAGTACGTAAGCGATCCGGCCAAGGCCGACGAGACGGTGATCGAGAAAGCCGCCTGGTCCACCGTGCCGAACGTGCCGGTGCTGTTCTTCTCGTTCCGGATCATGGTTGCGCTGGGCTTCTTCTTCATCGCCCTGTTCGCCTGGGCGTTCTATCTGGCCAGCGTGCGCAAGCTCGACAACCGGCTGTTCCTGCGGGTGGCGTTCTTCAGCCTGCCGCTGCCGTGGGTGGCAGCGGAGCTGGGCTGGATCGTGGCCGAATACGGGCGCCAGCCGTGGGCGATCGACGGCGTGCTGCCGACGTTCCTGGGCGTGTCCTCGACCAGCGCGGCGCAGGTGACCGGCAGCCTGATCGGTTTCGTGGTGCTGTACACCACGCTGGCGGTGTTCGACGTGTTCCTGATGCGCAAGATGGCCAAGGCCGGCCCGGAGGGCCTGAAGCTGTGGCCGCTGCCGCAGGCGCAGATGGCGCACGAGACCGAGACCGCGCGGTCCTCGCACAACGACTCGCAGACCAAGGAGAACGGCCATGTTTGATTACGGCACCCTGCGCGAGATCTGGTGGCTGCTGCTGGGCGTGCTGCTGATCGGGTTCGCCCTGACCGACGGCTACGACCTGGGCCTGGGCGCGATCTACCGCTTCATCACCCGCGACGACACCGAGCGGCGGATGGCGCTGGAGGCGATCGAGCCGCACTGGGAGGGCCACCAGGTATGGTTCATCCTCGGCGGCGGCGCGGTGTTCGCGGCCTGGCCGATGCTGTACGCGGCCTCGTTCTCCGGCTTCTACTTCGCCATGCTGCTGGTGCTGCTGGCGCTGATCCTGCGCCCGGTCGGCTTCAACTTCCGCAACAAGGTCGCCAGCCCGGCCTGGCGCAATGCCTGGGACTGGGCGCTCACCGTCTCCGGCGCGGTGCCGGCGCTGGTGTTCGGGGTGGCGTTCGGCAACCTGTTCCTGGGCGTGCCGTTCCACCTCACCGACACCCTGCTGCCGGTGTACGACGGCCACTTCTTCGGCCTGTTCCACCCGTTCGCGCTGGTGGCCGGGGTGGTCAGCCTGGCGATGCTGGTGATGCACGGCGCCAGCTTCGCGGCGATGAAGGTGGAAGGCGCGGTGGGCGATCGCGCGCACAAGGTCGCCAAGGCCGCGGCGGCCGTCACCCTGCTGGCGTTCATCGCCGCCGGGGCCTGGCTGAGCGTGCTGCCGGGCCATGCCATCGTCGGCACGGTGGCCACCGACGGGCCGTCCAATCCGCTGTCCAAGCAGGTGGCGGTGACGGCCGGCGCATGGCTGGCCAACCAGCAGGCGCACCCGCTGCTGTGGCTGGTGCCGGCGCTGGCGGCCGCGGCGATGCTGGCAGTGCTGCTGCTGCGCGGGCGCGTGGCCGGCTTCGTCGCCAGCTGCCTGGCGGTCGCCAGCGTGATCCTGACCGCCGGCATCGCGCTGTTCCCGTTCCTGCTGCCCTCCTCCACCAACCCGGCGCACGGGTTGACCGTGTGGGACGCCTCGTCCAGCGCGCGCACGCTCGGGATCATGCTGTTCGCGGCGGTGGTGTTCCTGCCGCTGGTCCTGGCCTACAGCACCTGGGCTTTCCGCATCATGCGCGGGCAGGTGACCCGCGCGCACGTCGAAGAACAAGCCCGCAATGGAGGTGGCTACTGATGTGGTACTTCTCGTGGATCCTCGGCATCGCCTTCGCGGCGGCCTTCGCCATCCTCAATGCGATGTGGTACGAGATGAAGAGCGACCGCGCGCGCGGCGTGAAGGCGCCGTTCGAGGCACCCTGAGGGCGGCGGCGATGGCGCGCCTGGCCTCGCTGCTGCTCGGCGCGCTGCTGGCGCTGGGCCTGCTGTTTTTGCCCGCCGCGCGCGGGCGGGAACTGACCGCCACCGAGCACGGCTGGATGACGTTAGTGCTGCTGGCGGTGTGCGCGCTGTTCGTGCACGGCAGCGGCTTCACCTTTCGCAGCGCCTGGCTGCGCCGGATGTTCTCGCCGCTGCTGCTGTGGCCGCTGGCGCTGCTGTGCGTGGCCGGCTTCTGGTGGCGCGCGGCCGGCTGAACACCGGCCGCATTGCACTGACCTCCCGCCTGTCTTTCAGCGGTACTGGCGCAGGTAGCGCTTCTCGAACGCGGCCTTGGCCCAGTGCATCAGCCGCAGCGGCGGCAGGGCGCGTGCGCCGTCGCCCTTGCGGCTGACCAGCAGCCCGCGATCGAGGGTATCCACGATGCAGATCAGCTCGGCGGTGAAGGCTTCCTGCGCCGGCTCGCCGCGCAGGGTGCGCAGCAGGTTGCGCGCGGCCACTTCCGCCTGTAGATCCGCCTGATGCGCCTGCTTGGGCATCCACTCCGGGCCCGGAAAGCTGCCGCCATCGCCCGCGACGAAGGTGCAGGCCACACCCGGCACGCGGCACTGGGCATCGCCCTGCACGAACCCGCCCGGTGAACGCGGCAGCGTGGTCGCATCCAGCCAGGCCTGTCCGGTCAGGCCGGGCATGAACAGGGTCATCGCGCTGTCGAGGCGGGTGCGCTCCAGCTGCACCGCGTCCGGCTCGAAGCGCACCGGCTTCTCGCCCAGCACGGTCTCGATGCCGCGCTTGCGCATCTCGCCCAGGATCATGCCGACCGCCTTCTCGCCCAGCCGCTGGCCGGGCTTGTCGGAGGGGCTGAAGAACACCAGCCGGAAACGCTCGCGGCGGCGCTGCCGGCGCAGCAGGGTGTCGATCCCGAACAGGAACTCGAACACCGGGCCGCCGCGCATGGCGACCGGCTCGTTCGGATTGGCGCCAAAGCCGAAGCACAGCGTGCCGCCCTGCAGCGCCGCCAGGCGGTCGCGGATGGCCTCGCCGGCGGCGATGCCGTCGCACGGGATGATCGCGTGCTCGATCCCCGGCAGCTTGCGCAGGAAGCGCGCGCCGGTAGCGAGGATGAGGCCATCGTTGGCCACCTCGCCGGCATCGGTGTGCAGCACCCGCGCATCCGCCGACAGGCCGGTGGCATGCGCCTGGTGGAAGCGGATGCGCTGGCGCGCGAGGAAGTCGTGCAGCGGCACCACCAGGTCCTCGCGGCGGCGGGCGCCACTCGGCAGCCAGATGCTGCCCGGCAGGTAGTGCAGCTCGGCGCGCGGCGCGACCAGGGTCAGCTCGGCCTCGGGCGCGTGCCGACGCAGGGTGCGCAGCGCGGTCAATCCGGCGAAACCGGCGCCGACCACGGTGATGCGCGGATTCATTTCGCCTCCCGCGCGCTCAGGCCCAGATGCTGCCGCAGCGGCGCTTCCAGATGGGTCAGCCCGGCCGCCTTGCCCAGGGCCAGCGCCTGCTCCGCCGCGGCGTGATCGAACTCGAACTGCTCCAGCGCCAGCAGCGCGCCGGCGCGGTTGCCGCTGGAGCAATGCACCAGCACCCCGCCGTGGGCCGGCGCCAGCACCGCGTGCAGGGCGCGCGCGTTGGCGTCGGTCAGGCCCTGGCCGCCGTCCACCGGGATGTTGACGTAGCGCAGCCCGGCACCGCGCACTTCGGCGGCCTCGTCGCGCCCCTTCAACTCGCCCGGCACGCGCAGATCCACCACCGTGCGCACCCCGCGCGCCTTCAGCACGCGCCAGTCGCCCGGCGCCGGCTGGCCGGAGGTGTACAGCCCCGGCAGCGGCTCGTGCAGCTGGACTTCGGTCACTGCCGGCGGCGGCGCATGCGCGCAACCGCTGACCACGGCGACCACCAGCAACAGGCTGAGAAATGCGCGCGACCTCATGCCTCGGCCTCCTGCGGGACAGAGAGCTCGTCGAAGGCGCGCAGCGCGTCGGCGGCATAGATCATCGACGGCCCCGCGCCCATGTAGATCGCCATCGCCAGGGTTTCCAGCATTTCCTCGCGGGTCGCGCCGGCCTTGATCGCCGCCTTGGCGTGGAAGCCGATGCAGCCGTCGCAGCGGGTGGCGATGGCGATCCCCATCGCGATCAGCTCCTTGGTCTTCACGTCCAGCGCGCCGGGCTTGAGCGCCTCGCGCGCGAGCATGGAAAAGCCCCGCATCGGCTCGGGTGCGCCCGCGCGCAGCTTGCCGATGGCCGCATTGAGATCGTCGATCAACTCGGGATAGGACTGGCTCACGCTATGCCCCTTCGTCAAAGATGCTGGCGCGTCCAGCGCACGATGTCGGCGGCGCCCATCGCGCCGGCCTGGCGCGCCAGCTCGCGCCCGCCGCGGAACAGGGCCAGCGTGGGAATGCTGCGGATGCCGAAGCGCGCGCCCAGCGCCGGCTGCGCCTCGGTATCCACCTTCGCCAGCCGCACATGCGGCTCCAGTTGCGCGGCCGCGGCCTCGAACTGCGGGGCCATCATCCGGCACGGGCCGCACCACGGCGCCCAGAAATCGACCAGCACCGGCAGCTCGGCGCGCTCCACCTGGGCATGGAACCCGGCGGCATCCAGCGCCACCGGCTTGCCGGCAAACAGCGCCGCGCCGCATTTTCCGCACTTGGGATGCTCCGCCAGCCGCGCCTGCGGCACGCGGTTGAGCGCGTGGCAGGCCGGGCAGGCGATCAGCAGGGACGCAGATTCGTTCAAGCATCACTCCTTTGGCCGCACCGGAGCGGCCGGGTTCGTGTTTCTTCAGCCGGCATGGCCTTCCGCCAGCAACTCGGCAAGGTCCAGGCCCCAGTCCGGGGTCTTGCCGTGGGTCTGGAAGAACAGGTCGCGGTAGCGCATCTTCAGGAAGTAGGCCATCCGCCCCATCTTCAGCACCGCGGTGTCGCCTCCGTACCAGGTGTTGGAGCGAATATAAAACGCCTTGCCATCGCCCATGTCGCCGATGCAGTACACCACCGGCTGCAGCGGCTGGTCGGCCTGCTCCGCCGTCAGCGCACCGAGGTCCTTGGCGATCTGGCGGCCGACGATCTCGGATTGCTGATGGCCGATCGCCCCGAGCTTGGGCACGGTCACCGCCGCAGCATCGCCCGCTGCGAACACGGTCGGGTATTCCGGATTGCGCATCAGCAGGTCGGTCTTGACGAATCCCATGTCGTCACTGATCGGCAAGCCCTTAAGGAAATCGTGCGCCACCCAGTCGGGGAAGACGATCTTCAGTTCGGCTTCGACGCTGCGGCCGTCGGCGAACTCGATGCCGTCGGCGGTGAGACGGCGGATGTCCTGGGTCTTGTTCATGTAGTGGAAGCCCATGCCCGAGGCGATCTCCAGCAATTGCTTGACCACCGTCTCGCCGGCGTCCTCGGCGATCAGCTCGGCCGGGGTGAAGACCGTGACCTTGTCCGGTCCACCGAAGCCGTGCTTGCCCAGCCAGGTCGCCATCGACAGCATCACCTCTACCGGCGGTCCCTCGCAGGCGGCCAGCGCGTCCGGGATGGAGCCACCCGGATACGGCTGCAATCCCTTGGCGCCGTTTCCCTGGTGGAAGCGCGCCGAACCGATCGCCACCGGGCCGCCGCGATAGCCGCCACGGTGCAGGTAATCGCGCAGGCGGTTGCCGTGGTAGATGTCGGACACGGTATGCCCGAATTCGGCGAATCCCTCGACGCGATCGTAGGCCAGGCGATTGCCGACCGCGATCACCAGGTAGTCGTAATCGATCGCCTGGGTCTCGCTGCCGGGACGTTCGTTCGGCACGAACTCCACCCGCTTGCGGTCCACGTCGATCGCCTTGACCTCACCCTGCAGAAAGGCGATCTCGTCCCTGGCCAGCACGTCGCGCAGCTGCATGCGCTGGCGCAGCGCCGGATCCTGGTCCTCGAACACGTCGGCCGGGATATTGGGGACGAACAGCAGGTAGTCCTTGCGGTCGATCACCGTGATCCGCACCGACGCACCGGCGAACTGACGCACGCGCTGGGCGCTGGACAGCCCAGCGAAATTGCCACCGAGGACGAGGACATGCGGAGCGGAACTGGGCGCGGTTTTCATGGCCGTGTCTCCATGTGGATGTGCTTCGAGCCTGACCCCCGCGGCGTTAGCGGGATGCGAAACACACCCGTGCCTGCATGACGGCAGATGAATGCCGGCGCATTCGGCCGCTACAGTTCCTCATCCTGCCCATACGGATAGCGGGTGTGCCCAAAGCGCACCACCAGCACCGCCATCGCCAGCACCAGGATGGCGCCGGCGCCGGCCAGCAGGGCCCACGGCGCGGCCAGCGAGGTGTCGGTCATCATGTGCCGAGCCACGCCCACCATCGCGATGTACAGCGGCATGCGCACCGACATCTTGCCCTTGCTCCAGTACATCCCGACCAGGGCGATCATCTCCAGGTACATGAACAGCAGCAGCAGGTCGGGGATATCCACCTTGCCCTTGCCGAGCATGTGCAGGACTTCGGCCACCATCGCCACCACCGTGGCGGCCAGGATCACCATCAGCCCGGCGCGCTCCAGCAGGCGGATGCCCTGCCCCACCGTGCGCACCGGGCGCGCCAGCGCCGGGGTGCCGCCGTGATCGACCATCGCTACCTCCTCGCGCCGCGCGTGCGGTCCGCCTCAGTTGCCGGGAACGAACTCCGTGCCGTCGGCATCCACCACCTTCACGTCCACCTGCATGCCTTCGCGCACGCTCTGGGTGACGATGCAGAACTCCTCGAACTGCGCCAGCACGCGCTCGAAATGCTCCAGCTTCGCCGCCTGGTCGGCGAGGCGGATGGTCACCTCCGCGCGCGGGATGCGCCAGCGCCCGGCTGCGTTGCGCGCCTTGTGGGCGACGATCTCGGTGCGGATCGGGCCGGGCGCATTCTTGAACTTGCGCAGCGCGAACAGCAGGCTGGCGGACAGGCAGTTGGCCACGCCCGCCAGCAGCAGCTGCGAGGGATTGGGCCCCGCGCCGCCGCCCAGCGGCGGCGGCTCGTCGGTATGCAGGGCATCGAGATCAGTGCCTTCGAAGCGGATCCGGAAGGCATACGGCCCTTCCTGCTCCAGCACCAGGTGGACGCCAGCCTCTTCACTCATGTCACGCACTCCTGTCATCGATCATGCCGCAGCCGTACCGGCCTGCTGGCGCTTACGCAGCACGTAATACAGCAGCGGGATCACCACCAGCGTGAGCAGCGTGCTGACGAAGATGCCGAAGATCAGCGAAATCGCCAGCCCGTTGAAGATCGGGTCATCGAGGATGAAGAACGCACCCAGCATCGCCGCCACGCCGGTCAGCACGATCGGCTTGGCGCGCACCGCGCAGGCGTCGATCACCGCCTCCACCAGCGGCACCCCGCGCGCGGTTTCCTGGTTGATGAAATCCACCAGCAGGATCGAGTTGCGCACGATGATGCCGGCCAGCGCGATCATGCCGATCATGCTGGTGGCGGTGAACTGCTTGCCCAGCAGCGCATGGCCCGGCATCACCCCGATGATGGTCAGCGGGATCGGCGCCATGATCACCAGCGGCACCAGATAGCTGCGGAACTGCGCCACCACCAGCAGGTAGATCAGCACCATGCCGGCCGCGTAGGCGATGCCCATGTCGCGGAAGGTTTCGTAGGTGATCTGCCACTCGCCGTCCCACTTGATGGCGTAGTCGCTGGTGTCGGCCGGCTGCATGATGAAGGTCTGCGCCAGGGTCTGGCCCGCCACCTTCTCCTTGCCCAGCTTCCCGACGATCCCGAACATGCCGTACAGCGGGCTGTCGAGCTTGCCGGCCTCATCCGCGGTGACGTACACCACCGGCAGGCCGTCCTTGTGGTAGATCGCGCCATCCCAGCGCGCCCGCACCACCCGCACCAGCTCCGACAGCGGCACCAGTTGGCCCTGCGCGCCGCGCACCTTCAGCGCCAGCAGCGACGACAGCGCCGCCTGATCCTGCGCCGGCAGGCGCAGGCGCACCGGGCGCGGGTACTTCGAGGCGCCGTCGTGCACGTAGGTGGCATCCAGCCCCGAGACCGCCATCGCGATGGCGTCGGCGATGGCGGCCTGGGGCACGCCCAGGCGCGCGGCACGCTCGCGGTCCACCACGATCTGCTCGCGCGGCGCCTCCGCCTCGACCGTGGTGTCGATGTCCACGATGCCTTCGGTGCGTGCGAACGGCCCCTTGGCCAGCGCCAGCGCGACCTTGCGCTGGCCGGCGTAGTCCGGCCCGTAGACCTCGGCCACCAGCGGCGACAGCACCGGCGGGCCCGGCGGCACTTCCACCACCTTCACCGAGGCGCCGTACTTCTCGCCCAGTTTGGCCAGCATCGGCCGCATCGCCAGCGCGATCTCGTGGCTCTGGCGCTTGCGGTGGTGCTTGTCCACCAGGTTGATCTGCAGATCGCCCATGTTCGCCGCGCTGCGCAGGAAGTACTGGCGCACCAGGCCGTTGAAGTTGATCGGCGAGGCGGTGCCGGCATAGCCCTGGTAGTCCAGCACTTCCGGCACCGTGTCCACCGCCGCCGCCAGCTCCATCAGCAGCGCGTTGGTCTGCTCCACGGTGCTGCCCTCGGGCATGTCGACCACCACCTGCACTTCCGACTTGTTGTCGAACGGCAGCATCTTCAGCACCACCAGCTTGAACACCGCCAGCGACCCCGCCAGCAGCACCAGGCCCACCATCGAGGCGAACAGCAGGTTGCGCCTGCGGCCGGCAGTCGCACCGCGCAGGAACGGGGTCATGATCCGCGCGAACAGGCGGTGCAGCCAGCCGGCCTGCTTCTCCTCGTGGTCATGGTCAGTCGCGGCGGCGTGGCCGTGGCGGGCCAGCAGCTTCAGCGACAGCCACGGGGTGACGATCAGCGCGATCGCCAGCGACAGCAGCATGCCGACCGAGGCGTTGATCGGGATCGGCCGCATGTACGGCCCCATCAGCCCGGACACGAACGCCATCGGCATCAGCGCCGCGATCACGGTGAAGGTGGCCAGGATGGTCGGCCCGCCGACTTCGTCCACCGCCGGCGGGATGGCCTGGAACAGCGACTTGCCGTCGCGCGCCATGTGCCGGTGGATGTTCTCCACCACCACGATGGCATCGTCCACCAGGATGCCGATCGAGAAAATCAGCGCGAACAGCGACACCCGGTTGAGGGTGAAGCCCATGACCTTGGACGCGAACAGGGTCACCGCCAGGGTCAGGATGACCGCGGCGCCGACCACGATGGCCTCGCGCCAGCCCAGCGCGAACAGCACCAGCAGCACCACGCTGCCGGTGGCGAACACCAGCTTCTGGATCAGCTTCTGTGCCTTGTCGCTGGCGGTCGCGCCGTAATCGCGGGTGACGCTGACGTGCATCCCGGCCGGGATCAGCTCGCCCTGCAGCTGCTGCACGCGCGCGGCGACGGCACGGGTGATGTCGGAAGCATTGCTGCCCGGCTTCTTGGCGATGGCGATGGTCACCGCCGGCGCGGTGCCGGCCTGCGGACCGGCGCGTCCGGGCGGCGTGCCGTACCAGACGTAGCGGGCGGGCAGATCCCCGCGCGGCTCGATGCGGGCCACGTCGGAGAGCAGGACCGGCTTGCCGTCGCGGCTGCCGATCACCAGGTTGGCGACCTCGTCGGCATTGGCCAGGTAGCGGCCGGCGGTCACCGGCACCGCGCCCTGCGCCGCGTCCACGCGCTCGCCGGCCTGGTGCACCAGGTTGGCCGCCTGCAGCGCCTGCGCCAGGTCGTTGACGCCCATGCCGTAGGCGGCGAGCTTGGCCGCGTCCAGGGTCACCAGCACGCTGCGGTCGGGGGCGCCGATGGTGTAGATGTCGCGGGTGCCGGGAATGCGCTTGAGCTCGGCCTCCAGCGTGTGGGCGACTTCCGCGAGCCGGGTGGCGTCCGCATGCGGATCATCGCTCCACAGGGTGAGCGCCATCACCGGCACGTCGTCGATGCCCTTGGGCTTGACCAGCGGCTGGCCGACGCCGGCGCGCTGCGGCAGGAAATCGGCGTTCGAGAACACCTGGTTGTACAGCCGCACCAGCGCCGGCTGGCGCGACACGCCAACCTCGAACTCCACGGTCAGCACCGCCACGCCCGGCCGGCTGATGGAATAGACGTGCTTGACGCCCTCCATCTCCGAGAGCTTCTGCTCCAGCGGGGCGGCCACCCACTGCTCGACGTCGCGGCTGCTGGCGCCGTCGAACGGGACGATGACGTTGGCCATCGTCACGTCGATCTGCGGCTCTTCCTCGCGCGGCGTGGTGACCACCGCCAGCAGGCCCAGCAGCAGTCCCACGATCGCCAGGATCGGGGTCAGCGGGTTGTTCTGGAACGCCGCCGCCAGCCGCCCGGAAATCCCCATGCGCGCGTGCTCAGCCACGGCCTTCTCCTGCCTTGCGCTGCGCCGCCAGCGCCTGCAGCGCAGCGACCGGGTCCTGCACCACCACGTCGCCCGCCTTCAGTCCGGAGATGACCTCCACCTTATCGCCCATGCGCCCGCCCAGGCGCACCTGGCGCAACAGCAGGCGGCCATCCTGCACCACATAGACGCCGGTCAGCTCGCCGCGCTGGGCGACGCTGGCCGCCGGGATGCGGATCGCGGCGGCGGCCTCGGCCGGGCCGGCGCCGTCCGCGGCGAACACCACCTTGGCGGTGGTGCCGGGCGCCACCGGCGGATCCAGCGTCGGCAGGTTCACGCGCACGTTCACGCTATGGCTGAGCGGATCCGCCGCCGGGAACACCACCACGCTGGCGGGCGTGAGCGTGCGGCCGTCGCCCAGGGTGACGCTGGCGGCCGGATTGCGCCGGATCGCATCCGCGCGGCTCTGCGGCACCGCGACCTCGATGCGCAGCGCATCGGGCGCATACACGCTCATCAGCGGCATGCCGGGCGCGACGGTCTCGCCCGGCTCCACGTCGCGGCGCGCCACCACGCCGGCATACGGCGCGCGCACCACGGTATAGGCGGCCTGCTGGCTGGCCTGTGCCAGCGCGGCGGCGGCGGCGTTGCGCGCGGCGACCGCGGCATCGCGCGCGGCGCGCGCCTGGTCGATCTGCGCCCTGGAGACGTACTGCGCGTCGGCCAGCGCGGCGAAGCGCCGGTAGTTCTGCTCGGCTTCGGCGGCATTCGCCTCGGCCGCGCGCAGCTGCGCGCGCGCCAGTTCGGCGCCGGCCTGCTGCTCCACCGCGGTGATCCGCAGCAGCACCTGGCCTGCCTTGACCGGCTGGTTCACGTCCACCAGGACTTCCTGCACGCGGCCTGCGGTCTGCGCCGCGAGGTCGGCGCGACGCACCGCCTCGACCACGCCGTCCCAGCCACGGCCGGGCAGACCCTGTCCGGCCTCGACCTTGAAGGTGGCAAGACCCGCCGGCAACGCCGGCACCTGCGCCGGCTTTTCGCCACCGCAGGCCGCCAGCGCCAGCGCCAGCGCGGCAGGCAGTAGCGCCTTAGTTGAACGCACAGCCGCCTCCGCGCACGCCGAGCTTCTTGAAGATCATCGCCGCCGGGCAGAAGCCGGTGAAGCTGGCCTGCAGCATGTTCAGGCCGATGAACGCGGTGAACAGCAGCCACCACGGCGAGACGAAATACACCAGCAGCACGCTGATCAGGATCATCACGCCGGCAAAGGCCATCACGGCACGGTCGAGGTTCATGGACAGTCTCCTTGCGAATGCTTGGGGGGGGTGACCGGGCGCACGTCGCACGCCCGGATCAGGAAGGACGCGGGGAACGATCAGGACGATCGGTTGACATCCTTGAGCCGCTCGATCCCGAGCAGGCCGAGGATGTGCTTTTCGTAGATCGGCTCGCTGGTGCCGTTGCGCATCTTGTAGAGGAAGTACTTCTCGAAGCCGATCTTGGCCAGGTGCACCCACTTGCCGATCTTGGTCCAGGTGACGTTGCGCGGCGGGATCTGCGGCAGCGCCACGAAAGCCGCGCCGGTGTCGCCCATGTCGGCCAGGCACACGGCGTTCCAGGTGCCTTCGTAATCGGGCGTCTTGCCTTCCAGCTCGGCCTTGATGTTGCGCACGATGGTGGTGACCATCGACTCGATCATGAAGCCGGTCTTGGGCGCGCCGGTCGGCACCGGGGTCGCCTCCACCGGCGGAATCGCCACGCACACGCCGGCCGAGAAGATCTTCGGGTACTTCGGGCTGCGCTGGTGCTTGTCCACGATCACGAAGCCGCGGGGGTTGCACAGGCCCTCGACCGCGGCCACCGCCTCGACGCCCTTGAACGCCGGCAGCAGCATCGAGAACTTGAACGGCACCACTTGGGGCTCCAGCGGCTGGCCCTTGGCATCGTGCGGCACCACGGTCATCTCGCCCTCACGCACCTCGGCGACCTTGGCGTTCTCGATCCACTTGATGTGGCGCTGGCGCATCTCCGATTCCATCAGGCCCTTGGAGTCGCCGACGCCGCCCAGGCCCATGTGGCCGATGTACGGTTCGCTGGTGACGAAAGTGATCGGCACCTTGTCGCGCAGCTTGCGCTTGCGCAGGTCGGCGTCGAGGATCATCACGAACTCGTAGGCGGGGCCGAAGCAGCTCGCGCCCTGCACCGCGCCGATCACGATCGGGCCGGGGTTCTTCAGGAACTCCTGGTAGGCATGCCAGGCGTGCTCGGCGTGCGGCGTGGTGCACACGGACTGGGTGAAGCCGCCGTCCGGGCCGGTGCCGGGCACTTCCTCGAACGCCAGCTTCGGGCCGGTGCAGATCATCAGGTAGTCGTAGCCGATGCGCTCGCCGGCGCCGGTGATGACCGCATCGCCCTCGGCGTCGATCCTGGCCACGCCATCGCCGTTGAAGCGGATGCCGTGCTTGCCGACGTAGTCGGACACCTTCAGGGTGATGTCCTCCGGCTTGCGCCAGCCCACCGCCAGCCAGGGGTTGGACGGCGTGAAGCTGAACATGTCGCCCTTGCCCACCAGCACGATCTCGTGCCCCTTGCCCAGCACTTCGCGCAGCTCGTACGCCGCGCTCATGCCGCCCAGCCCCGCACCCATCACTACGATCCTGGCCATTGCTCTGGTCCCCGTTGACGCCTTTCCGGCAGTTGCTGAAATTTAGACGTTGCTTATATTAGTGTCAACTGATATAAAATCAAGCCTGAACCCGTTCCCGGCAGCCGCCAGCCATCGCTGGCACACTGCCGCCCTTTCGATGCCACCCCCGACCATGAGCAAGGCCCGCCGCTCCCCGCCGCCGCCATCGCTGGACCCGGAAGCCATGCGCGAGCACGCCTCCGACGCCGCCCAGCTGCTGCGCACGCTGGCCAACGACAAGCGGCTGATGCTGCTGTGCCTGCTGGTGGGCGGCGAGCGCTCGGTCAGCGAGCTGAATGCCAAGGTGGAGCTGAGCCAGTCGGCGCTCTCGCAGCACCTGGCGGTGCTGCGCGCGGACGGGCTGGTGAGCACCCGGCGCGAGGCGCAGACGATCTACTACCGGCTCGCGGACGGCCCGGCCCAGCGCATCCTGGGCATCCTGCACGACATCTACTGCGGCAACGCCCAGGCCTGCCCGGCCTGAGCGGCCGCCTGCGATCAAGCCCGGGGATCAGGCCGCGGCGTAGCGCGCGGCGCCCCCGACCCAGCGCGCGATGACGCGCTCGGCCACGTCCGGGGCCTCGCCCAGCAGGCGGTCGGCCAGCGCGTGCACCTGCGGCAGCAGGTCGGCATCGCGCACGAGGTCGGCCATGCGGAAGCTGGCCAACCCGGTCTGGCGGGTGCCGAGCAGCTCGCCGGGGCCGCGCAGTTCGAGGTCCTTTTCCGCGATCACGAAACCGTCGTTGGTCTGGCGCAGGGTGTCCAGGCGCTGCCGCGCCAGCATCGACAGCGGCCCCTGGTACAGCAGCACGCAGGTGGAGGCGGCGCGCCCGCGCCCGACCCGGCCGCGCAGCTGGTGCAGCTGGGCCAGCCCCAGGCGCTCGGCATTCTCGATCACCATCAGCGACGCGTTGGGCACATCCACCCCGACCTCGATCACCGTGGTCGCCACCAGAAGATCGCACGCGCCGTCCTTGAAGGCCCGCATCACCGCCTGCTTCTCCGCCGCCTTCATGCGGCCGTGCACCAGCCCCACGCGCGCCCCCGGCAGCGCGGCCTGCAGGGCCTCGAACGTGGACTGCGCGGCCTGCGCCTGCACCTCGTCGGAATCGTCGATCAGGGTACAGACCCAGTAAGCCTGGCGACCCTCGCTGCAGGCGGCGCGGATGCGCTCGACCAGTTCCGGACGGCGCTCGGCGGACAGCGCGATGGTGGTGACCGGCGTGCGCCCGGGCGGCAGCTCGTCGATCGCGGACACGTCGAGGTCGGCGTAGGCGCTCATCGCCAGCGTGCGCGGGATCGGGGTGGCGGTCATCACCAGCTGGTGCGGCACGCCGCGCCGCCCCTTGTCGCGCAGCGCCAGCCGCTGGTGCACGCCGAAGCGGTGCTGCTCGTCCACGATGGCGAGCGCGAGATCGTGGAAGGCCACGCCCTCCTGCATCAGCGCATGCGTGCCGACGACGACCTGCGCCACGCCGGACGCCACCTCGGCCAACGCCTTCGCCCGCGCCTTGCCGGTCACCTTGCCGGCCAGCCAGCACACCTTCAATCCCAGCGGTTCCAGCCAGCCCCGCAGGCTGTTCAAGTGCTGCTCGGCCAGCAGCTCGGTCGGTGCCATCAGCGCGGCCTGGCGGCCATCGGCCACCGCCAGCAGCGCCGCCAGCGCGGCCACCACGGTCTTGCCGCTGCCGACATCGCCCTGCACCAGCCGCAGCATCGGCCGCGGCCGCATGAGGTCCGCGCGCAGCTGCGCGTACACCCGCTCCTGGGCGGCGGTCAGCGCGAACGGTAGCGCCGCGCGCAACCGTCGCACCAGCGTCTCGTCGCCGCACAGCGGGCGCGCGCCCTCCGCCTGCAGCGCCAGCCGCTGCCGGCGCAGGCCAAGCTGGTGCGCCAGCAGCTCCTCCAGCGCCAGCCGCCGCTGCGCCGGGTGGCGGCCGGCCTGCAGCGCGGCGAGGTCGGCGTCCTTCGGCGGGGTGTGCAGGGTGAGGATGGCGGTGCGCAGCGAGGGCAGGCCGAGCGCGCGCAGCCACTCCTCGGGCAGCAGCTCCAGCACCGCCTCTTCCGGCAGGTGCCGCAGTGCCTGCAGCACCAGCTTGCGCAGGCTGGCCGGGCCGAGGCCCTCGACCGCCGGATACACCGGGTCCAGCGCCTCCTCCAGCGCATGCTCGCCGGCGCCGAGCAGGGTATAGCCGGGATGCACCATCTCCAGCCCCAGCGCACCCGGACGCGGGGTGCCATAGGCACGCACGCGCGCCCCGACCGTGAACTGCGCCGCCTGCGCCGCGCGGAAATGGAAGAAGCGCAGCACCAGCGTGGCGCGCGAGTCGTCGGTGAGTGCCACCTTCAGCTGCGGGCGGTAGCGGAAGCCGCGCTCGACCGCCTCCACCCGTCCCTCCACCTGCGCCGCCACCCCGGGCTGCAGGGCGCGGATCGGGGTCAGCGCGGTGCGGTCCTCGTAGCTGCGCGGCAGGTGCAGCCAGAGGTCCTGCAGGGTCAGCAGCCCGCGCGCGGCCAGCTTCTCGCGCAGCGCCGGCCCGACGCCGGGCAGGACGGTCAGCGGGGTATCGGCGCCCGCGATGGCATGGAGGGGTGCGGCCGGCATCGCGACAGGATGCCGGCCAACGCCGATTTGCGCCAGCGGATCAGCGCAGGACCATCACGCCATCCACCTCGAACGCCGCACCGCGCGGCAGCGCGGCGGCCTGGATGGTGGAGCGCGCCGGGTAGGGCTGGCTGAAGTATTCCGCCATCACCGCATTGACGCGGGCGAAGTCGGACAGGTCGGTGAGGTACAGGCCCAGCCGCACGACATGGTCGAACGATCCGCCGGCGGCTTCGCAGACCGCCTTCAGGTTGTCGAAGGCCTGTCGCGCCTGCGCCTCGATGTCGCCCTCGACCATCTGCCCGGTGGCCGGCACCAGCGGCGTCTGTCCCGACAGGTACACGGTGTCGCCGGCGCGGATCGCCTGCGAATACGGGCCGATGGCGGCGGGCGCGGCGTCGGTCTGGATCGGGGTACGGGGCATGGCGGCTCCTGTCGGGCGTGAAAACGAAGAGATGCGGGACGCGATGCCGCGATTGTAGCCGCCCGCCCGCGCCCCTCACCCGCGCTGTACGTCCTGCACCACCCGCAGCCGGCGTACCCCGCGCAACACCTCGCCCAGGTGGCGCTCGTCGGTCACCTCGATGCCGAAGCGCAGCACCGCGATGCTGCTGTCGCGCTCCAGGTACTCCACCTTGTCGATGTTGGACTCGGCCTGCGCCACCGCCGCCGCCACCTGGGCGAGCACGCCGGGGCGGTTCTCGACCTCGATCCGGATCGAGACGTTGAAGTTGCCGGCCACTTCGCGCGCCCAGTCCACCGGCACCCAGCGCTCCGGAGACTTGCGGTATTCGGCGATGTTCGGGCAGTCCAGGCGGTGCACCACGATGCCCTTGCCGGCCGTGTGGTAGCCCATGATCGGATCGCGCGGGATTGGCTGGCAGCACTGCGCGAAGCTGATCACGCCACGCTCGCCGCCGGTGATCAGGATGCGCTCCTGCGGCGCGCCCGCGGCCGCCGCCTGGGCGGCCTCCGGCGCGGCGTCCGGTGGCTGCGCCAGCGCCAGCGCCACCTGCGAGGGCATGCGGTTGCCCAGCGCGATGTCCGCCAGCAGCGCCTCCAGCCGCGAGTAGCGGTTCTCCGCGAGGAAGCCATCCACCCGCTCCATCGGGATCCGGTCCAGCGCGGTCCCCTGCGCGCCGAGCGCGCGATCGAGCATGTAGTGCCCGAGCTGCACCGCATCCTCGTGCTCGAGCTGCTTGAGCTGCTGGCGGATCGCGGTGCGCGCCTTGCTGGTCACCACGAACTCCAGCCACTGGGTGCTGGGCATCGCGGACTTCGCGGTGATGATCTCCACCGACTGCCCGCTCGCCAGCTTGGTGCGCAGTGGCGCCAGCCGCTTGTCCACCCGCGCGGTGACCGCGTGGTTGCCGACGTCGGTATGCACCGCGTAGGCGAAATCGAGCGCGGTGGCGTTGCGCGGCAGCGCGAGGATGTCGCCCTTGGGCGTGAACAGGTAGACCTCGTCCGGGAACAGGTCGACCTTGACGTTTTCCAGAAACTCCAGCGACGAGCCGGTACCACGCTGGCTTTCCACCAGATTGGCGATCCAGGTCGCCGCGCGACTTTGCGCGCTGTTGCCGGCATCCTGCTCGCCCGCCTTGTAGGCCCAGTGCGCGGCCACCCCGCGCTCGGCGATCAGGTCCATTTCGCGGGTGCGGATCTGGACCTCGATCGGCGAGCCGTACGGCCCGAACAGCACCGTGTGCAGCGACTGGTAGCCGTTCGCCTTGGGGATCGCGATGAAGTCGCGGAAGCGGCCGTCCAGCGGCTTGTACGCCGCATGCACCACGCCGAGCGCGTGGTAGCAGTCGGCCACCGAGTCCACTACCACCCGGAACCCGAACACGTCCATCACCTGGTCGAAGCTGCGCCCTTCCGCGCGCATCTTGGTGTACACGCTCCACGGTGTCTTCACCCGTCCCACCAGGCGGTGCTCCAGCCCCTCCATCGCCAGCCGCTGCGCCAGCCGCGCCTCGATCTGCACCAGCGCCTCGCGGCGCACCAGCGGCTGGCTGCGGATGCGCTTCTCGATCACCGCGTGCCGCCATGGATACAGCATGCGAAAACCGAGGTCCTGCAGTTCCGACTTCAGCAGGTTCATGCCCAGCCGCTGCGCGATCGGGGCATAGATCTCCAGGGTCTCGATCGCGATCCGGCGGCGCGCCTCCGGCGACTGCGCGCCCAGGGTGCGCATGTTGTGCAGGCGGTCGGCCAGCTTGATCAGGATGACACGCAGGTCGCGCGACATCGCCAGCAGCATCTTGCGGAAGCTCTCGGCGGCGGCCTCCTGGCGGTTGGCGAAGCGCACCTTGTCCAGCTTGGTGACCCCGTCCACCAGTTCGGCCACGGTCTCGCCGAACTGGGCCGCCACTTCGGCGCGGGTCAGCGGGGTGTCCTCGATGGTGTCGTGCAGGATCGCCGCCACCAGCGTTTCCACGTCCAGCCCCTGCTCGGCCAGCACCTGCGCCACCGCCACCGGATGGGTGATGTAGGGCTCGCCGGACTTGCGGCTCTGGCCCACGTGCGCGGCCGCGCCCACCGCCCAGGCGCGGCGCAGCATCGCGCGCTGCTCGGCGTTCAGGTAGCTGGCGGCGCGCTCCAGCGCCTGCACGTAGTCCGGCACCGCGCCGTCGTCGGGCGTGGCATCGGTGCGGGCAAGCGCAGGATCGGCGGGGGTCATGCGCCGAGACTAACCCCGCCACAGGCCGCGCGTAAACGGGAATCAGGCGCAGCCGGCCGCGGGCCCACCACGAAAAACGGCCCCGGGGGGCCGTTTTTCGTGGTGCACCTGGATGGAGGCGAGGATCGCGCCGACGCTCAGTCGTCGCCCTTCATGTCGTCGTCGCCGGCCACCACTTCGGCCGCGGCCCACTCCAGCGCCTCGCGCTCCTTGCGCTCGCGCTCGGCCTTCTCCACCGCGTCGATGAACTGGGTGTCGATCACGCGTGCGGCGATCTCGCGCAGCGCCAGCACGGTCGGCTTGTCCTGGGCCTCGCTGTTGTCCAGCTTCGGCTCCACGCCGGTGGCCAGCTGGCGCGCGCGCTTGGCCGCCATCATCACGAGTTCGAAGCGATTGTCGACCACCTGCAGGCAGTCTTCGACGGTAATCCGGGCCATGTGTGTCCTGCGGCGCGCGGCCGCTGCGAGGTTCGAAAGGGCGGGAAGTCTAGCCTCCGGCGCGGGAATCCGCAAGCCGACGCCTTGCAAATCATGAACTTACCGCGAACACGGGCGCGCAAACCCGCGCCCGCTCAGGGCGTTTCCAGCAGGGCCGCGAGCAGGCCGGCGTGGCGCGCGGCCTGGGCCTCGCGGCGCAGGCGGCTGGCGGTGAAGATGCTGCACATCTCGGCGACCGCGGTGTCGAACACCTCGTTCACGATCACGTAGTCGAACTCGGCGTAGTGGCTCATCTCCTCGCGCGCGGCGGCCAGCCGGCGCTGGATCACCTCCTCGCTGTCCTGCCCGCGCTTGCGCATGCGCTCCTCCAGCGCGGCCCGCGAGGGTGGCAGGATGAACACGCTGACCGCGTCCGGCACCTTCTGCCGCACCTGGCGCGCGCCCTGCCAGTCGATCTCCAGCAGCACGTCGTGGCCGGCC
>CAYYAT010000001.1:16681-29771 GCA_964469595.1 uncultured Thermomonas sp. | reverse complement strand
GCGGCCTTCCGCGAAGGCGCCGGCAAGACCATGAACGTGATGAAGGATCTCGCCGATGAGCAGTCCTGACCTGTCCACGGTAAGCACTGACGACCTGCTGGCCGAGATCGCAAAACGCTGCGGATCCGGGTGGAAGCCGCGCGCGCGGACGGGCCGCCCCCAGCGCACCAAGGCGGAGTGGGCCGCAGACATGGCCCAGAAGGCGCGCGATGCCTACCACACTGCGACTGACCCGTCCGAGCGCGCGCGGCACATGGAAGAGATGGGGAAGTTCGAGTTGCTTGCGAAGCGGTACCGAGATCAACGGCTGTAGGGGAGAGCGGGGCAATGGCACGCCGCAAGATGAAAACCGAGCCGTGGGCAGATGAAGGCCGCGACCCGCTGGAGCTGCTGGCGCGCCTGCTCGTCAACGGCAGCTACCGTGTGCCGACCGAGGGCAGGAGCACGCTGCCGGCGCTAGGCAGCAGCGACATCGCCGCAGCGGTGGGCTACATGCCGGATGCGCTGGAGAAGCATGTCGCTCTGGGCGTCGCCACGCGCGTGCCGCCAGCGGCGGTCGCGCGGCTCTCCGTGCTGGCCTACAGGCGCGTCGCCGCGGCTGTGCGCGACGCCCGGCCGCGGCCACTGGACCTATCGGCACCGGCGGATCGCTGGCGTATGCGCCTGGTGATCTACGACGCGGCCCACGAGCTGATCTACCCGGGGAGCCATCGGCCGTACGGCGAGCTCGCGAAGCTGGCCAAGACGCGCAAGGCGGCCTATATCGCGACCCACCGGATTGCCACGGCCGTGCTACAGGAGGCGCTCAACAATGGCCGCCAGGAGTTCCATCGCCGACTTTTCTGTCGATCTTAGAAATTTTGTAGAGAATCGAAATGGCAACAGCCGAAATCTCTTTGGCTTCGACAAGCTGATTGTAGAAGGACTCAATAGATGCCTTCCGCAACTGATATTCCTTAGGTACGGTGGCGCTCGCAAAGTCGTGCAGAGCAATGATCTTGCGCAGTAGAGCTGTTATGGCTCTGTTGGCCTTCGCGGGAAGAACATCTATTTTGTCTATTCTTCGCTCCAGTCCGATTGGATTGAGCGCATCCGCCTTATCAGAAAAATAGGCGGCAATATCTGCATGATATTTCGAGTTTAGGCGGGAGATGCTTCCGCGTGCTGCGATCTTTCTTTTACTCTGGTCGGCCGTTGTTTCGCCTTCGAAATAGAGTATCTCGTTCTGTAGTTTCCTGGCTATTCTCTCTGTCTCTGTTATGAGTAGGGTGGCTAGTAGTTTCGAAGAGGCCCTGCGCTCGCTGAGTCTAATGGCAATTCCAGTCAGCCAGACGACGAGTGCAATCAATGCCGCGCAGGCAGTGCCAATTGCAGCGATCGCGTTCCAGTTGATGACTGCGTTGGTGCAGAGCCAGAACATGCGCTTCCTCCTTGAATGAACGCAGATCGTAGCCTGGGGCGTTAAGGTTTGTTAGGGGGTCTCAGCTGCTGCGACAGGGCGGGACGTTTTGTTACATTGTTTCCTCAGTTGTTCCTCATGAGGAAGATTTCTTCCTCATGAGGAAGCCGGTTTGCATCGGGAACCGAGAGGCATGCAGTATCGCTACCGTGGGCGCAGGTGTAGGTAGCCGGCCCGAAAGCACGAAGCCGCTGATTGACCGGGTCCCGAACTTCTCCCGGTTGATCGGCGGCTTCGCCGTTTCTGCGGGGTAGAGCAGCGGCAGCTCGGCGGCCTCATAAGCCGCAGGTCGCGCGTTCGAATCGCGCCCCCGCAACCACTTCGCCGGTTATCACAACCACCAGCACCAGCTGCAGGCTCCGGCCTGCAGGCCCGTCGTGAGGCGTCGCCGCTGGCTTCCGCACGCGAGCACAGGGCCTGCCGGCCCTGGCGGGTTGGTGGCTGTGCCGGCTCCTAGAGGTACCTCTTATGGACCGCATCTGGTCGTGGATTCGCAGGTGGCAAGAGCCGGTCGTGTGGCTGCCGCTGGTATCCCTGCTGGCAGTCGGCGCCTGGCTGTTCCTGGGCGCGCTCGACCCGTCAGCCACCGTCGACATCATCGCGGCACTGACCGAGGTGCCGGTACTGACGGCCAAGGCCATCGCCGCCCTCGGCCTGGCCTGGCTGGCGCGCCGGCGCTTCCGGCATCGCCTGGACGACGATCAGAAGGTGGCGTTCTGGGCGGGCCTGATGGCCGGCCACCGCGGGCCGCTGCTGGTATTCGTCGTCGACACGCTGGTGTTCATCGCATGCGCCGCGCTGCTGCTGCACTTCTTCTCGCGCTGACCTGCTGCGCCGGCCCGGCGCCGGTCGCCGCGCAGGCCGCGCTGCAGCAGGCAGTGGCCGAGGTGCGCGGTGCAGTGCAGGCCGTCGTGCCGCTGGCACCGGTCGTCGACCGGCCGGAGGACCGGGTGTCCGATGCTGCCGTGGCGCACATCATCCGGTGGGAGATCACCAGCCCGGCGTACTACGAGCGCCGCCTGCGGTCGCCCATCTGGCCGGGCGGCGCTTCGGGCGTTACCTGGTGTGTCGGCTACGACGGCGGGCACCAGAGCGCACCGGTGATCCGCCGCGACTGGTCCGAGCACCGCGCCGTGGCCCGGCTCGCCACAACGGCCGGCATAACGGGCACCAAGGCGCGCGATGCGCTGCCGCGCTACCGCGACATCACCACGCCATACAGCTACTGCGCGCGCATCTTCCGCGACGTGACGCTGCCGGCGTACCACCGTCTCGCCCGTCGCACCTTCGCCGATGGCTGGGAGCTGCTGCCCGAAGATGCCCAGGGCACGCTCACCGCCACCGTCTACAACCGAGGCTCCAGCATGGTCGGCTCGCGTCGGTCCGAGATGGTCACGTTGCGCGACGTGTGCGTGCCGCGCGGCGACGTCCGATGCATGGCCGCCCAGTACCGAGCCATGTGCCGCATCTGGCGCGGAACCATCAACGAGGCTGGCCTGTGCGGCAGGTACAACGACGCCGCAAGGCTGGCCGAGAGCGCCAAGTGAACGATCCGACCATCCATCGCGACCTGGGCCGCCTTGAGGCCACCGTCATGGCGCTGGCCGAAAGCCAGAAGAAGACCGAGGAGAGGGTGCAGGACATTCACGACGCGGTGATGGCGGCGAAAGGCGGCTGGCGGGCGCTGGTCGTCGTTGGCGCCATCTCGTCCGCACTGACGGGCCTGGCGATGAAGCTGGCCGGCCTGCTGAGGTTCGACCCATGACGAAGGTCTCCCGCGTCACCGCCTGGCTCAGCGCATGGAAGTGGGTCCTGCTGCTGGTGCTGCTGCTCGCCATGTCCGTGTGGCTCAACGTCCGCCAGTACGGCGACAAGCGGGAGGCCGCGGCGCAGGCGCGCGCGAAGGCGTACGCCGAGGCATTGGCGACGACTGCCGGCATCGCCAAGGACGCCAAGAAGGACAGCGGCCAGTTGCTCGAGCGGCTGGACGCCATCGCGCAGCGCGGCGAGCGCACGCGTGTCGTGTACCAGAAGGCCGCGGCCGCGCAGCCGCTCGCGGCGAACTGCGCCCCCGGGCAGGCCCGGGTGGACGCCATCAACGCCGGCCTCGGGCCGCAATCGGAGAATCCATGAATCACGACCAAGAAATTCGCTTCGCGGAAGTGCAGATCCAGCATGCGGAGGTGCAGGTCCAGCAGACCAAGGCCCATACCGTTGCCACGTTGGCGAAGGCGCTCATGTTCGTCGCGCTCAGCGCGGTTGCCTTCGCTCTGGCAATCAGGGCGGTGGTGTCGTGACCGGCTCTTCGAAGCTGACGATGGCCGACATCGAGGCCGAGATCGCCAGCGAGCACTACTTCACCGCGGCACAGGGCCACCTTGGCGCCGGCAACGGCAACTTCGGCCCCGCCGAGCTGCACCTGCTCACGTTCTGCGTGCTGGTGCTGCACAACGGCCACAAGGAGGTCGGCATCAACCACGGCCCGGTGGATCCGGCCGAGTTCAGCGCCGAGGATGGCCGCCGCTATGCGCGCGAGGACGCCATCGCCAAGCTGTGGGAGCCCCTGGGCTTCCGGTTGCGCGACAGGCTGGCCAGCTCCAGGCCGGCGCTGACCGAGGCTGATGCCTCCGCCGACCTCGCCGGCATGCCGCGGCCGGATTTCGGTTTGGTGGCTGGCGACCAGCAGGCCGCCGCACCGAGCTACGACCATGCCGAGCAGGCGAGGCGTAGCGAGGCGGCAGCCAGCGTCGAGCGACCGGACTCGATCATTCCCATCCCGCCAGGCGTGACCGGCGTGCTGGTCGTCGACTCGAAGCGGCCAGCAGCGGCGCTCGGGCGCATCGTCCACTACGTGCTCAGCGAGCAGGATGCGCTGAAGATCAACGGCCGCCGTACCGACGGCGCATCGATCCAGGACAGGATTCTCGAGGACAAGTGGCCGTGCGGTGCGCAGGCGCACATCGGGAACAAGGCGTGGGCCGGCGACATCCTGCCGGCCATTGTTGTGAAGGTGCTGCCGAGCGAGCAGGTCAACCTGCAGGTGTTCCTGGACGGCAACGACGTGTACTGGGCCACGACGCGTGCCCAGGCGGCGCCTGGCCGCATGGAGCCTGGCCGCTGGCACTGGCCGGCGCGGAGCTGATGGTGCGCATCGGGATGCTCTCGCTGGCGGTGCTGCTGCTCGCCGGCTGGGGAAGCTGCAGCCCGCGTGCGCCGGTACCGGTGGCGGCGCAGTGCGACGCCATGTGCTTCCGGCCCTGCGTGGGTGCCAACGATGACACCGGCGTCCGCGTGTCGGGCGACCCGGCCGCGGCCGATACCTGGGACGAGATCGGTGGGGACGTCGTCCGCCAGTTGGCCATCGGCTTGCGCCAGTGCGACACGCGCAGGCAGGCCTGCGAGCAGTGCCTGCGCCGCCTGGAAAAGCGAAAAGTCATTCACCTTTAAGCGCCGAGCGGCGCGTATGGAGAAAACCATGTCGAACCATTACAGCGGTGCCTCTTCCCTGGGCGCCAGCGTCGCCACTCCCAAGGCGCCCTCGCCGGTGGAGGATTCGATGGCGGAACTGAACAACGCCAATTTCGAGCTGAACGATGCCGTGAACACGCTCCATGAAAGGCTGTGCCCGGTGCTGAGGGCCGCCCCGCCGACGGGGCCGGAAGGTGACCAGGCCATGGCTGCCGCCAGCTCCCCGCTGGTCACCGAGCTGCGCGAGCGTACGGAACAGGTGAGGGCGGTTACCTGGCGGGTGAAGGCCATCACCGAGCTCCTGTCCATCTGACCCCGTGAGCAGGACCCCGGCCACGTTCAACCTGCAGGTGGTGCGCGGCGCCACCTGGGAGGACGACTTCGAGTACCAGGACGAGGACGGACAGCCGTTCGACCTGGCCGGCTACGAGGCGCGCATGCAGATCCGCACCCACGCCGGGCGCTACGGGCTGAGCGATGCGGAGACGCTGGTGATGGAGCTGACGACCGGCAATGGCCGGCTCTCGATTCCTGACCCGGGCGATGGCCGTGTCGTGCTGCTGGTGTCGGCGGCGGACACCGAAATGCTCAATCCGAGCAACGAGCGGAAGGTGAAGCTGGCCTACAGTGTCGAGCTGTACCGGCCGGTCACCGCCGATCCGGAGTACGTCATCCCGCTGGTAGAGGGCTCACTGAGCGTGCGCGGCGAGGTGACCAGGTAATGCCGGTCATCGTTTCCAAGGCGCAGGCGCCACGCGTCGTCGTCGTGTCGCGCCGCGCTACCGCCGGCATCGCCGTCAAGGACACCGCCGCGGTTATCGTCGACCGGCCAGCGCCGGTGGCCGCAGTGCGCGCCGACACGCGCGCGGTCGCTGTGGTCGGCAAGGGCGCGCAGGGACCGGAGGGCCCGGCGGGACCGCCCGGGCCGGCCGGCGGCGATGTGTTCGTTCGCCACGCCGATGGCGCGCTGGGCGGCCACCGCGTCGTGCGCAGCACGGGGCGGGGTGCCGCCGGCTACGCCGACGCGCAGGTGGCCGAGCATGGCGACGACGTACTCGGCATCACCTTGGGCGCCGCCGTCTCCGGCGACGAGGTGCAGATCCAAGGCTCAGGCGAGATCGTCGAGCCATCCTGGGCGTGGCAGCCGCAGGAGCCCATCTTCCTCGGCGTCCACGGCACCATGACGCAGATGCCTCCCGCCGTCGACTCCGCGGCATTCGTCCTGGTACTGGGCTTCGCCACCTCGGCGACCAGCATGCAGGTCCGCATCGAAACCCCCATCTATTTCGAGGACTGAGCCCTATGGCCGCCCCCCGCTTTCTCGCCAACATCCTCGGCCGCACCAAGATGGTGGCCGCCATTCTGACCAGCGCCGGCGCCGCTGACGCCGAGAAGATCGTCGCGACCAACGCAGCGGGCGTGCTGGACGACACCTTGCTCAACGCAGCTACCAGTGGCGCGGACAAGACCCTCAAGACGCTGCCCGATGGCACGCTCGACCCGTCCGTGATGCCCACGGGCATCGGCGCCGACGTGAAGAACATGCCGGCAAGCGAGGCGCTGGCCGCGGGTGACGTGGTGAACATCTGGTCGGACGCCGGCGTCGTGAAGGCGCGGAAGGCGGATGCCACTGCCGAGGGCAAGGAGGCGCACGGGTTCGTCAAGGCAGCCGTTGCCCCCAACGCCGAGGCGGCGGTGTACTTCGAGGGCCGCATCACCGGCCTGACTGGCTTGACCCCTGGCGCGCGGCAGTATCTGAGTGCCGCGACGCCCGGCGCAATCACGGATGCTGCCCCGACGGGCACCGGCAACGTCGTGCAGTGGGTAGGCGATGCCGTATCGGCCACCGAGCTGGACTTCGAGAAGTCCGAGCCGATCACGGTCGCCTAAGCCAATGGCGGAAAGGCGGCCACTGGTCCTCGTCAGCGGGCGTCAGAAGGAGCTCCCTGCCGGCGACACGTTGCCTGGCGCAGGTGGCACGGTCAAATCCGTTGGGCTCTCCGTACCCACGGGCCTCGCGGTGAGCGACAGTCCAGTTACCACTTCGGGAACCATCGTTCTCAGCTACGCGGCTGGGTATCGTGGATATACGAACGCGGAGAACACGAAACTCGCTGGCATAGCGGCTGGTGCCACGGTTGGAGCGACCTGGGGCACGAACCTGTATTCAGTGCCGGCAAACATCAGTTCGTGGGCATCGTCAGGGATTGGTCCAGGGGATGTCGTAACTCTGGCGAGCGATCAGGCGATTAGCGGAAGCAAAACCTTCTCTGGCGACAACAAGTTCACCAGTGCATCAGGAGTTCTTGTCGGGACAGGTGATTGGCGGATCCGCGCTGATACCGCCGACATGTACTTCCGAAAGGGTACGCAGAACAGAATCGCGATAACAAGCGATGGATTCTTGCGAAACCTGAGTAGCGGTTTCGTGAGCAGTAGTGTGATAGTTCCAAGCTCTGATTCATACTCAAGCGTTGGAACAAGCTCGACGCGCTGGAACACCTTCTATGCCGTAACGGGTGCGATCAACACTTCTGACGCAAGGGAGAAGACGCCCGTTCGCCAGATGACGGAACGGGAGCTTGCCGCGGCCATCGATCTTGGCAATGAGATTGGCGTATACCAGTGGCTTTCCATGATCGCCGAGAAGGGAGAGAGCGGCGCCAGGCTGCATATTGGGATGACCGTGCAGCGGGCAATCGAGATAATGCTGTCGCACGACGTTGACCCAATGCGGTACGGGTTTGTTTGCTATGACAGCTGGCCGGAGATTCCGGAATTTTGTGCGGTATGGGAAACAATCCCTGAGGTCGTGGATGACTTCGGGAACGTCGTGCAAGAGCGCATCGAAGCCGGATCCGAGGTGATACAGCAACGCCGGGCCGCTGGCGACCGGTACTCGTTCCGGCAAGATGAGTTGCTGGCGTTCATTGCGCGCGGCTTCGCACATCGGTTGGCAGCGATGGAGCAGCGTCTATCAACGTTGGAGGCCGGCTGGCCGTAGGCCCGCCCGTATCAGATGTCGAAGATCGACCCCGAGACCGGCCTGCTAGACCAGCAGCGCCGGTTCGCCGACGAATACCTGATCGATTTCAACGCCAGCGCGGCTTACGTGCGCGCCGGCTACAAGGCCAAGGGCGCCGCGGCACATGCGGCGGCCGCCAGGCTCCTGGCCAACCAAAAGGTGCAGGCCTACCTGCAGCGACGTCGCGAGGAACTGGTCGCGGCAAAGCGTGTCGACCAGGAAGCGGTGCTGGAGCGCCTGGCCTACATGGCGCTGGGAGACATCCGCGCGCTGTTCGACACCAACGGCAACCTGAAGCCGATGAGCGATCTGACCGCCGAGGAGGCGAGCCTCCTGCAGGGCGTCGAGGTTTTCGAAGAGTTCGAGGGCCGCGGCGAGGACCGACAGTTCGTAGGGCTCACGAAGAAGATCAAGTTCGTCAGCCGGCTGGACGCGGTGAAGACGCTCGGCCAGCACTTCGGGATGTTCTCGAAGAAGGTGGAGCACAGCGGACCAGGCGGCGGGCCGATCAAGATGGAGCAGCAGCTGGCGGAACTGCTGGAACTCGCGGACGGATCCGATACCGGGACCGGCCCGGCGTCATCGAGGGGAGGCTGATCGGTGTCACAGCTGAGCGACCAGGACGCCAGCCGGCTCCTGGACAAGCTGTCGGACCGATGGTGGCGGCTGAACAACCTGTACTACATCACCGACAAGTACGGTCGGAAGGTGCTGTTCAAGCCGAACGAGGTGCAGGCCGACCTCGACGACAACCTGCACACCCTCAACCTGGCGCTGAAGTCGCGCCAACACGGGATAACGACCTGGGCGTGCATCCGCGCGCTGGACATGGCGCTGTTCAAGAAGAACACCCAGGCGGGCATCGTGGCGCACACCGCCGGCGACGCGGCCAAGTTCTTCCGCAAGAAGGTGCTGTACGCCTATGACAACTTGCCGGACTGGTTGAAAGCCATCCGACCGGCGGTCCGGCGGGATATGCGCGACGGCGTGCTCGAGCTCGCGAACGGATCCTCGATCGAGGTCAGCGTCTCGCATCGCGGCGGCACGCTGACGTTCCTGCATATCTCCGAGTATGGACCCATGTGCGCCATGTACCCGGAGCGGGCGCAGGAAGTCGCCTCCGGCGCACTGAACGCCATCGCGCCGGGCAACATCGTGGTGATCGAATCTACGGCGTACGGCGCGGCCGGCGACTTCTACGAACGCTGCCAGACGGCCATGGAGCTGGCCAGGCAGGTGAAGGCCGGCACCGGCGTGCTGACCTCGATGGACTACCGGTTCCACTTCTACCCGTGGTTCCGCGACCCGATCAACGAGCTCGACCCGGAAGGCGTCCCGATCGGCCCGGATGACGAGACGTACTTCGCCAAGGTCGAGGCGGAGATGGAGTACAAGCTCTCTGCGCGGCAGAAGGCCTGGTACGTCAAGAAGGCGGGCGACCAGCGCGACAAAATGAAGCGCGAGCACCCGTCTACACCGGCCGAGGCCTTCGAGGCGTCGACCGAGGGTGCCTACTACGGCAAGGAGATGGCCGCGGCCTCGAACGAAGGCCGGATCACGGACCTACCGATCAACCCGGCCGTGCCGATCCACACGTTCTGGGACATCGGCCGTTCGGACACCACGGCCATCTGGTTCATGCAGGAGAACGGGCCTTGGCTGGACTTCGTGGACTTCTACGAGGCCTCCGGCTTCGGCGTCACGCACTACGCGAAGGTGCTGAAGGAGCGGGGCTACCTGTACGGAAAGCACCACTGGCCCCATGACGGCGCGAATGAAGACTGGTCTGCATCCGAGAACCGAGTCCAGGTCGCCAGCAAACTGGGCGTGAAGCCGATCATCGTTGTGCCGCGAATCGAAGACGTCACCGAAGGCATCGACATGGTTCGCAACATGCTGCCGCGCTGCCGCTTCGACAAGACGCGCTGCGGGCCGCCGAAGGCCGGGCAGGGCCGCGGTGGACTTGAAGCGCTCCGGCGCTACAGCAAGCAGTGGAACGAGAAGACCGAGACATTCTCGGACATGCCATATCACAACTGGGCATCGAATCCGGCCGATGCGTTCCGCACGGCCGCCCAGGGATACGTCAGCAGCAGCGGCCGCCGTGTCGGCGAGAGCCGCGCGCTGGCCGAAGACAACTGGAGAACCGCATGAGCGTCTCAGCACGTGAACGAAATCACCCCACAAAGGCGGAGCTCGAGGAGCTCCTGGCCATGCTGCTTGCGGCTGCCGAGGAAGGCCAGCTGGTGAGCCTGGTCTTCATGCTCCAGGACAGGGAGGGCAATGCCATGGTCGACTATCGCGGCTGCCACGAGTTCACGGAGATGGCCGCCCGCACCGTGCGGGAGCGAATCGCGCAGGAGGTCCGCATCAGCCACCCGCTGATCACCCAGCGGATCAATGGCGAGCTGGCGCGGGAGCTGAACTGATGCAGCTGGAGCAGCTCGTCCTGCACGTCCAGCAGGCCCGGGCCTATGCCCGCTACATTCCCGGCGGCGAGAAGCATGACACCGTCGTCGCCGACCACGTGCTGACCCCGGAAGAGGCAGCCGCGGCGCTGCGTGAGGAGCTGGACGCCGCCCTGCAGCTACTCGGAGCCCGCGCATGAGCCTGCAGCTCGCGCCCGAGGGCTTCGTCTGGTGTGGGAAGAAGGGCGACCTGACGCTCTACCTGACGCACATCAGCCGTGACGGCGACGACGATGCGGCGCTGTACATCCGCAACGAGAACCGCCGTGTCGAATCCAGCGACGCGATCACCGGCAAGGCCGCGACCGGATGCCCTGCATACCTGGTGCCGTTCCGCGACTTCTGGGTGTTCCGGCCGGAGGACCGCGACCGCGGTGGCATGCACCGCATCGAGGACATGACCAGTCGCCTGGCGAATGCCTCGGTTGCGCTGTATGGCATCGACGCGGCGCCCTACCGGCACCGCATCCACGACGCGATCCTGGAGTTCTGCGACGACGTGAAGAACCTCCGGCCGCCGGCGGAGAAGAGCCGCGAGGAATGGCTGCGGGAGATGGGCGCAATGGGGCTCACGGTCAAGATCAACGGGCAGGCGGTGAACTGATGCACACGATCGAGAACCTACGGGGCGACCGCGGGCACCTGCCAGGCGGCGCAGAACTCGCCATCAGCGCCGCGCCGGAGGCTCCCATCCATCCGCTGGACAGCCCCGAGGCGCACAGGATCCACGCCAAGGTCCTCGACTACTACTACTCGGCCCTCGACGCGCATTTCGACAATCGCATCGAGCAGATGCTCGACTACGATTTCTACGACCACATCCAGTGGTCGGATGCCGACCGGGCGGTCCTGGCCGCGCGCCACCAGGCGCCGCTGACCTACAACAAGATCAAGATGGCTCTGGACTGGGTCATCGGCACCGAGCGCCGGACCCGGATCGACGGCGTTGTCCACCCCCGCGCGCAGGACGATGTCGAGCTCGCGACGGTGAAGGGCGAACTGCTGAAGTACCTGAGCGACACCAACAGGGTGCCGTGGGCAAGGTCGCAGGCGTTCAAGGATGCGGCCATTGCCGGCTGTGGCTGGACGGAGGAGAACATCCGGACCAACCAGGCGGGCGAGCCGGTCATGGTCAAGCACGTGCCGTGGCGCCAGATGCGCCGAGATCCCGTCTCGCGGGAGCTCGATCTTTCGGACTGCCGGTTCCTGATCCGTGAGAAGTTCGCAGATCTCGACTATTCGGAGGCGATGTTCCCGGACCGCATTGAGATCGTGAACCGCGCGGCGCGCGATCACTTCGACGGTGACGACGGCACCTGGGAAGAAGAGCTTGACCTGCCACAGGTGTTCCGCCGCTACGACAGCCGCGGCCACGAACTGACCGGCCGCCGGATCACCGGGCGGGTTTCCCTAGATAGCCGCTGCCGGATGCGGGTGCGGCTGCTGGAATGCTGGTTCCGGAAGCCGGTAGCCCACAAGCGCATCTGGGGCGGTGATTTCAAAGGCGAGCGCTTCGACCCGGGCAACGCCGCGCATGCGGCGGCACAGCAGGAGATGGCGGCCGGCGCCAGCCCGATCTACACCCTCACCGACGCGGTGGTCGAGGAAATGTGGTGTGCGGTGTTCACCGAGGAGGGCTTGCTGTCGCTGAAGCGCAGCCCGTTCGCCCACAACGGCTTCCCCTACACCCCGTACTGGTGCTATCGCCGCAACCGCGACGGCATGGAGTACGGCCTGGTGCGCGGTGTTCGTGACTCGCAGGAGGACCTGAACAAGCGCATGAGCAAGCTGCTCTGGGCGCTGAGCACCAACCAGCTGTTCTTCGAGGAAGGTGCTATCGACGAGGACCGACTCGAAGAGATCAAGCGGGAGATCGCCAAGCCTAATGGCGTCATCCCGCTGAAGAACGGCGGTTTGGCGCGGATCAGGGTCGAACGCAACCTCGACGTTGCCGAGGCGCAGATCCAGCTTCTGGAGATCGATGCGGCCCACATCCACGACGGGACGGGCGTGAACCGCGAGATGCTGGGGCGCGAGACCAATGCCGCCAGCGGACGCGCCATCCTGGCCAAGCAGCAGGAGGGCGCGGTATCGACGGCCGAGCTATTCGACAACTACCGCCTGGGCATCCAGCTGAGCGGAGAGAAGCAGCTCTCGCTGACCGAGCAGTTCATGACCGAGGAACGGCAGTTCCGCATCGTCGGCGAGAAGAAGGGGGTGGACTGGCGCGTCATCAACCAGATCCGCTTGGACACCCTGAACAACGTGTGGGTGGTGGACAACGACATCAGCCGCAACCAGGCCGACTTCGTCGTCGACCAACAGGACTTCCGCGAGACCATGCGCCAGGCCTTCGCCGAGCAGTTCTTCGAGATGCTGGGCAAGCTGCCGCCGGATATGTCGGTTCAGCTGCTTGACCTGGCCTTCGACATGATCGACATGCCTGGCAAGGACGAGGTCGTGAAGCGGATCCGCCAGATCACTGGCCAGTCCGACAACGAGAGCGACCCGAACAGCCCAGAAGCCGTCGCGAGGCGAGACGCCGAACAGCAAGACCGCGACGTGGCCCTGCGTGAACGCATGGCGAAGGTCGGCCTGGACGAGGCCAAGCGCGAAGAGATCATGGCCAAGGCCAAGGCGCTGCAGATCAAGACCAAGGGCGATGCCCTG
>CAYYAT010000001.1:11059-16671 GCA_964469595.1 uncultured Thermomonas sp. | reverse complement strand
TGAACGTAGCCGAGCTCATCGAGCTCCTGCTCCCCCTCGCTCCGGCCGCCGACAGGCTGCTGAGCACCGCACATCCACCTGAGGAAACCGCGAATGTCGCAGCCTGACGAAAGCACGGCCCTGGCCGCCAACGAGTTCGAGATCACCGATGCCGAGCGTGAGGCGCTCGCACAGGCCCAGGACGCCGCGCCGGCGGCAGGCGGTGCGGCGGCAGCGCCGCCCGCAGCTGCTGCGCCGGCCGAGAGCGGCGCGGCGGCGGGGCAGGAAGGCACCCCGAGTGGCGGCGCTGCAAATGCGCCTGCGGCGGCGGGCGATGCCGAAGCCGCCGGTGCTGCAGCCGTCAACGCCGGGACGGGTGACGGTGCAGCAGCCGCTGCAGCGGAAGTAGCGGCGGCAGCAGCTGCACCGGCCGCGCCAGCCGTGCCGGCCGCGCCGGCCGCGGCTTCCTTCGCCGCGCCGGCGCATTTCGTGCCGACGTACGCCGCTGACAGTGAGCGCGACTTCGCCACGGAGATCTCCGGGATCAACCAGCAGCTGGCCGACCTCAAGGCGCAGTACAAGGGCGGCCAGGTCGACGATGAGGCCTACGAGACGCAATATGAGGCGCTGCGCGACCAGCGCGCCGCGGTTGAGCGTGCGCAGGACCGTGCGCAGCTGCAGGCCGACCTGAGCCAGCAGAACGCCGACCAGGCATGGGCGTACCTGCAGCGCCAGTTCCTGTCCGACCCGGCCAACGCCGCGATCGCCAACAACCCGCTGCTGTTCGCTGCCTGGGAGCAGGGCATGCAGGTCGTCGCCAACCTGGCGGCGCAAGAAGGCCGCCAGCTGACGGACTGGGACCTGCTGGTGGGCGCGCGCGAGCAACTGGTTGCCGCCGGCATGCTTGGCACACCGGGTCCCGCGGCCGCACCGCCGCAGCCCGCCGCTCCGCCGCCGCCGAAGCCCGACCGCACGCCGCCGCTCGCGCAGGTGCCGGTGACCCTCAGTGCAGTCCCGGCCGCGGCCGACCCCACATCGCGTGCGGCCGCCGACGCGGCAGCGGAGCAGGGGATCGAGGATCTCGAGGCGCTGCTGGCTGGCAAGTCCGAATCGGAGCGCGACCGTCTCCTGCGCGACGTGCCTGGCGCCTTCACCGACTGAGGGTCACATGCCGAAGCTGCATACAACGCTGGAGCCTGGCGACGTGGTGCTGATCCCGGCCAGCTCCGGCGCGTCGATCACCTTCACCGAGAAGAGCGGCAAGCGCTCCCGGGTGGTCATCGAATCCAACAGCCCGGTGACGATCACCCGAGCTGGCGAACAGCAGCATACGGCGGGGCCCGCGCAGCGGGTTGCCCGCCGCCCGGTCGTCGCCGGGTCCTGATTTCACGAAACCTGCGCAGCAGTGCGGGTCAACGAACGAGGCGCAGAAGTGCCGTGATCTCCAAGGAGAGACAACATGGCACAGACGATCGTGGGTCTGAACGACCCGAAAGCCCGGAAGCTCTGGTCCGCGGACCTGATGGTTTCCGTTTCGAAGAAGTCCTACTGGACCCGCAAGATGATGGGCAAGGGGTCCGAAACGACCTTGCCGGTCATGCTGCAGACCGACCTCGAGCAGGAGGCCGGCGACACCATCAGCTACGACCTCTCGGTCCAGCTGTCCGGTGGCGTCATCGAAGGCGACCAGAAAGCCGAGGGCAAGGGCGAGAAGCTCGACTTCTTCACCGACAAGGTGTTCATCGACCAGGCTCGTAAGCCGGTCAGCTGCGGTGGCCGGATGAGCCGCAAGCGCACGGTGCATGACCTGCGTAAGGTCGGCCGCAACCGCCTGACCGAGTTCTGGGCGCGCTTCTACGACGAGCTGTTCTTCATGTACGGCTCCGGTGCGCGCGGGATCAACGAGGACTACAACGTCCCGCTGAACTACGCGGGCCGCGCCGGCAACAGCTTCGAGTCGCCGGACAGCGACCACATCCTGTTCGGCGATGGCAGCAGCAAGGCCTCGCTGACCAGTGCCGGCAAGATGAGCCGCGTGCTCATCGAGCGTGCGAACACCAAGGCCGCGTCGCAGGGTGGCGGCAGCACGCAGGTGGCGGAGATCCAGCCGATCACCATCGCTGGCGGTGAGCACTTCGTCGTCGTCATGCACCCGTTCCAGGCGCACGACCTGAAGACCTCCACGGACGCGGGCAACTGGCTGGACATCCAGAAGGCGGCGGCTGCTGCCGAGGGTGCCAGCAACCCGATCTTCAAGGACAACCTGGGCATGATCGGCAACACGATCCTGCACAAGCACAAGTCCGTGGTGCGCTTCAACGACTACGGCGCGGGCAACAACGTGGCCTCGGCGCGCGCGCTGTTCCTCGGCCGGCAGGCGATGGTGCTGGCATTCGGCTCCCCGGGCAACGGCCTGCGCTTCGATTGGTCGGAGGTTCCGCTCGACCACGGTAACGACATCGAGATCTGCGCCGGCGCGATCTTCGGCATCAAGAAGACCCGCTTCAACGGCAAGGACTTCGGCACGATCGCGCTCGATACCGCCGCCGCCAATCCGAACCCGGTCTGACCCTGGTCTGACCCCTCCCGCGTGCTGCCCAAGGATGGGTGGCGCTCGGTTCGAAATGCACCGAACTCCGCAGGAGAAGCAACAGGGCAACGAAACTCGCGATTGGCCGGAACGCCGGCGCTTCGGCGCCGGCGGCCGGCCTGCTGGTGGTCAACGACTTCAGCTGGCCGGTGGAGGCCGCGGCGAACAACGACCTGGTCCTGGTCGGCGAACTGCCGGCCTTCCACAAGCTGTCCAGCCAGGGCAGTGGTCTGTTCGCCAAGGCCGTTGGCGGCAAGCTGGCGGCCCAGAACGTGACGGTCTACATCCCCGACGCCCTCGAAGGTGCGGTGACGGCGGACAACACCATCCTCGGCGCGACCGCGGTGACGGCGGACACGGCGGCATTCGTGCCGATCACCGACCACCTGACCGCCGAAGCCCTGGGGGCCAAGCCGTTCAACCGGCCGGTGTTCGTGAAACTCAACACGGCACCTGCCGCGGCCCAGGGCGAACTGATCCTGCGCCTGGCGACGTTCCCGGTCTGACCTGACCCACCGTACCGACGCACACCGGGCCCGCACACGCGGGCCCGGCTGCTTTTGGAGAACAACGATGCTCATCGCATGCAAGTTCAAGCGCCCGAATGCGCCCGTCGAGATCGACGACGCGACCTACTACTTCCGCCCGATCGACCCGGCCAATGCTGATTCCGAGCACGTCGCCGAGGTCACCGACAACGCCCACATCCAGCGCCTGATGGGTATTCCCGAGGCCTACTACATCGCCCAGGCGCAGGCACTGCCGACTGTCCCGAAGCCGGCTCTCGCGGTGGTGAACACCATCACCGCAGCTGGCGAGAAGGCCGCGCCGGCCGCTCCGCCCGCGGCGGCGGTTGGCGAACAGTCGCTGGCTACCGGAAGTCAGGAGCCGCAGGGTTCCAACGAAGTCGCGCCGCTGCCCGACGAGCTGCTCGAGCAGGCCCGCAACCTGAATGAGCTGAGCTGGCAGGGCCTGAACGCGCAGCTCAAGCAGGGCGGCATCGCCAAGCCGGTCATCAAGGCCGCCCTCGACATCGAGAAGGCCAAGCCCGAAGCTGACCAGCGTGCCACGACGCTGAAGCTGCTGGCCAAGGCGCTCGAGGACTGACGTGGAAGCCCAGTCCCTGCGACAGCTGATCGACGACTGCCGCGAGGAGCTGGACGACGCCGTCGCCCCCTATCTGTGGGGCGACGAGCTGCTGATCCGCTACCTCAACGAAGCCGTCGAGGAGGCCTGCATCCGCGCGCGGCTGCTGGTTGAAAGCCGCAATCCAGACGTCTGCCGCATCGCTCTGCAGGCCGGCCAGGCCGACTATGCCCTGCATCCGTCGGTCTACGTCATCCGTCGCGCTGCGCTGGAGGATCGCCCGGGCGAGCCGCTTTGCCGCACGAGCTCGGCGGTCCTGGACGGGTGCAGTGAGCAGTGGCGCACAGAGCAGGGGCGACCGAGCTACGTGATACGCGACCGGCAGACCCGGGAGGTCAGCCTCAGTCCTGTGCCGGCGGAGGCGGGGGCGCTGCTGATGACGGTGTGGCGCGTCCCCACGGCCGCCGAAGTCATGGAGAGCGACGACGACGAGCCGGTCATCGACGCCATCCATCACCGGAAGCTGGTGCACTGGGCCTGCCACCGCGCCTTCAACAAAAAGGACTCCGAGCGATACAGCCCCCAGGATGCGGACCGGCAGCTCACGCTGTTCATCGACTACTTCGGTGACCGGCCGACCGCCCGCGCGCTGCAGCAACTGGCTACCGACCCCGTTTCCGGCACGTCGCCGGTCTGGTTCTGACATGGCCGTTTCGGATGCGGAGCTGAAGGGCGCTGGCCCCTGGCCACTGGGTATCAACAACATTGCCCCTGAGGGGCGCATGCCGCAGGACGAGAACGGACGGCCCGTTGCTCTGCGCGAGGCCGACAACGTCGACCTGTCAGCCGCCGGTTTCGTGAGCCGGCGCGAGGGGTACGTCGGGTGCTACAGCGGCAGCCTCGTGCATTCGCTCTGGGGCCATCCCGAGCTCGATTTCGGGCTGTTCGTCGACGCCGGCATTCTCCATGTGCTGGAGGGGGACGAAACCACCGGGCCACTGGGCGCTCAGCCCGGCGATCTGCCGGTGAGCTACGCAGCGGTCGGCGACCGGGTCTATTTCAGCAACGCTCAGGCAAGCGGAATGCTGACCGTGCTGGACCGCGCCGTTCATCCATGGGGTGCCCCTGCGACACCCGGGGCGCCGGGCGCTGAGCTGGTGGATGGCTACGGCCTGCCACCGGGCCTGTATCAGCTCGCGGTGACGGTGACCGACGCGCTGGGCCGCGAGTCCGGCGCCGACCGCGCCACCCAGATTCACGTGGGAGACCAGCAAGGCATCTTGCTGCGAGACCTGCCCGAGGCTGGGCAGGTCAACGTATACCTGAGCGCGCCCAACGACCAGGTGCTGCGGCTGGCGGCTCGCCTGCCCGCCGGCACGCCAAGCTACCTGATCTCCGGCGAGGCCGATGGCGTCAAGCTTGCGACGCACCTGCTCGATCCGATGCCGCCGGGACAGCTCACCCGCATCTTCAACGGCCGGCACTGGGTTGCGGATGGCCGCACCCTTCGGTGGTCGCCGCCGCTGCGCTACGGCATGACGGACCTGGCCCACGGCCTGATCCGCTTCGATGCCCGCATCGACCTGCTGGAGCCAGTAACCGGCGAGGGCGCCGGCCTGTTCCTGGCGGCCGGCAAGCGCACGTACTTCCTGGCCGGCGCGGATCCGTCTGCGCTGCAGCCCATCGACGTGCACAACGCGGGCGCGGTGCCGGGCACCAGCGTACAGGTGCCCGGGCAGTCGATCGGCATGGACGATGACGGCGACTACACGGTGTGGCTGTCGCGGAAGGGCACCTACGTCATCGGGCTGCCTGGCGGTCGCGTGGCCACGCTCAACGCCGGCCGGACCGCGATCGACAATGCCGACCGCGGCGCATCGCTGTTCGCCGCGCGCGCCGGCCGCCAGCAGGTACTCACGACCCTGCGCGCGCCGCGCGCGCCGGGTCTGGCGATAAC
>CAYYAT010000001.1:0-10996 GCA_964469595.1 uncultured Thermomonas sp. | reverse complement strand
GTGGCGCATGTCATCCACGTTGATCGCTGATCCCGAGACGGCGAGGGCGCGCATGGCGATCTGTCAGGCCTGTCAGTTCGCCTGGCCGCAGGACCGAACCCGGAAGATTTTCTGCTCGAAGTGCGGTTGCGTGCTTGCGGGCAAAACAAGGCTCGCCGGTGCGCAGTGCCCGGCGGGCAACTGGTAGTCACCACAGGAGCACGCGAATGACCCCCGTAAACAAAGCTCTGGCCCGCGACGCCCTGCGGGCCATCCGTAACCGCAAGGCCGAGTTCACCGAATCCGGGCTGTTTGTCCCTGGGGCGAACATGCTGACCTTCGGCCACTTCTCGGCGCGGTACGCGCCCCCGGGCGAGGATTTCGGCCCGATCACCATCGGCGCCAATCGTGTGGTGAAAGAAGGGCTGATCGAGGCACTGAACCTGATCGCCGGCCACATTTCGAGCACCGCGAAGTACCTGGCCCCGTTCACGGGTGACGTCGCAGTCTCTCCCGACTGGAAAGGCAGCACGTTCCCGGCTTTGGCCACTGAGTTCACCGCGTACACCAGCACCACGCGCGTTCCCTGGACGACGGTCCAGGCCACTACCAACGCACAGGTCAGCAATGCTGCAGCCTTGGCTGCTGCGACGATCACCTTCAACGCCGGCGGTCCCTACACCATCCGCGGGATCGGTTTGTTGGCGGCGCAGGGCAAGGGGAGCACGACGGGGCCGCTGTTCGCCGCGAGCCGCTTTGCCGATGACCTGGCCGGTATGACCGGCGGTGGCAAGCTGGCGCTCCAGTACGACCTGAGCGCCGTGGACGAAGGCGACATCTGATATGGCGGAGCGGTACGTCCGCGAGCTGGTGGTCCGCGTCGAGGGAGACCGAGACGCGGCGCCAGCGTACCTCCCTGCCGCCCGAACGCTGATGGGTATGGTGCTGGAGCAAGCATCGGTCAACGATCTCGGCACGCACAAGCTTGTCCGCCATCTGCGCGATGGAACCGTGCTCGTGGCCGAGAAGATCGGCGAGATCAACCGGGTGACGATCGCGCCGCCGCCGCCCGGCGGACGGACGCGACCGGTCCGGGTGTTCGACGACGTTCTTGCGCTGGCAGGGGCGGCAGAGCGTGATGGCGGCGGGAACAGGGTGCGGCCCCCGGTGATCCTGAGCCACGACGACGAAATGCGCTGGCGCGCCTACTTCGCGTCAACCGACGCGCCGGGCTACGGTTCAGGCGCGGGCACGTACAGCGACGTGTTCCCCCAGGTGATGGACAACGAAAAGAGGCTGTACGGCGGAAACTGCTTCAACCGCAACAAGGACGGCCTGGTCACGTCATGGTGGTCCGCCGCGATCTGCATGGGTCCGCCCGCACGCAACCCAGCGAGGGTCTACAGCGCGGCGGTGTTCTGCCTGGGCATGCCGCTGTTCGACATCATCGACGCCGGCAACCTCGCCGTTGGCTACAACCGCGTGCTGGCTGCGGCAGTTCACGACGGCGATCTGCTGGTACTGCTCGCGGACTTGGCCGAACTGGACTACCCGCTGCGACCGAACATACCCGAACAGGAGGCCGATGCCTGGGCATCGAGCCTGTACAGCGAAACCGCCAATCCGACGGCACTGCTGCGCTACAAGCTCAAGACGAAGGTCGATCCGGTCAGCTGGCACTATCACTACGAGGTCGACTACGACTCCGGGGAATTGCTATGGAGCGCATCCCTGGTTCGCGCGTACAACCGCTGGACCTTCGATGGAAGGACGGGGGAGTTCGTCAGCGTGCAGCTGCCGCGGCAGCCGGTGCTGCTGTACCGGTACGCAGAGCTGGCTGACCCACTGAGCGCCGATGAAGTGATATTCCGGCTCGGCGCTGATGGGCTGCGCACGGAACCGGCCGGCGACATTGTGTATGAGGAAGGTGGTGCCCAGGTGCGCCTGGTAGCCGCGGGTGCGACCGGCCTGGACTTCGTGACCCCGCTGCGGCGCATTCCAGCAGTGCGGTTGTCCGAGACCGAGGTCCAGTTCACCGGCCTGTTGTACGCGAACCCCGTCGACGATCGCTACGTGCTGAGCAACATCCGCCAAGAGACGAGGACGACGGGCGCCGTCCCGTTCACAGGCGCGCACCGTGCGTGGTTGACGGCGCTGGAAGCCGGCGAGGCGACCGAGTTTTCAACGACCGAGCCTGGCACGACCAGCCCCTGTTCGGGGTACTACCTCCTGTCGAAGTACCTGACGGACCTGGCCGCCGGCGGCTCCGGTATTTCCAAGGGATGCCATGCGCTGTGCGGCTGGTTGTTCCACAAGACGCCCGGCCGACTGACCGAGGGCGCGATGCGCGTGGGCCTGCTCAATGCCGCGCAGATCAAGTACGGCATCCGTGGCCATGCGGCGGGTGGCCTGAGCGTGGGCGGTGAGCCCGACATACCCGGGCAACCCCGGCGCTGGTCCAACACCGTCTACTTCGGCCAGGCCCTCGATACCGGTCTTCCGACCCTGGCGCCGGTGTATGACCCGGAGGGCTACGGGGTTTTGCTCTATGCAACCGCCGTTGGGTCTGACCAGTGCGTGGCTGCGCACCGGGAAGACAGCGACTTCACAGACAACACGTACATCACGAAAGGCGACTTCGACGACCTCACTGGCGATGCGTTCGAGGTGCCGTACTTCTCGATGCTCGGAAAGCCCCACCCCGAGCAACCCATGGAGCGACCTGCATGAGCTGCGATTCCACCACCGCGGGGACCACCTGATGGCGACCCTGTGCTCTACCCGCTTTCGCTCGCTGATCCTCGGGCCGTCATCGTTCGAGTCGATCTTCAACGGCGGCAAGATCGAGATCTACAGCGGCGTGCAGCCCGCGAGCGCTGATCTTCCTGCCAGCGGCTTGATGCTGGCCGAGATCAATGCCCCGGGCGGTCTCCAGTTCGCCAGGGCCGACCATTACGCCACCAACAAGCCGACGCAGGTATGGACCTTGGATGGGAGCAACACCGGGGTTGCCGCATGGGCGCGCCTGCGCCGGGCGGTTGATGACGGCGCGTACATCGATTGCGCGATCGGGCCTGACGACGAATCGCCTGGTGACTTCCAGATGAGGTTGCCGACCCTTTCTATCACCCCCGGCACGTCGATCATCGTATCGACCTGGTGGTTCCTGCTTCCCCCTCTTTGACACGGAGACCCGAAATGTCCATTTCCGATTTCACCGGCGATGCCGTCCTGACCGCGATCAAGAATGAAGTCGACGGCGGGCGTCTGTACCTTTTCTCCGGTCCGGTTCCCGCGAGTGCGGATGATCCGCTGGACATGGACAATGTCCACACGCAGATCGCCGAGTTCACCGAAGGGAACGACGGGATGACCGGGCTTACCTTCGCAGCTCCCGTGGGGGCCGGCATGCTCAAGTCGCCGGCCGAGGTCTGGGAGGCCACGGTTGCATTCGACGGCGTCAACGCTGGCGCAACCACGCTGACCCCGACGTTCTACCGCTTCGGTGCCCCGGGTGACGACTGTCGGGGTGCGGCGACCGGGGCGCGGCTACAGGGCACAGCAGGCGGCCCCCTGACCAACTTGCCGTGTGGTGACCAGACCGCAAACGGAGCGAACAAGATCTCTGTGGACACCTTCGTCGTTGCGGCGGAAGCAGGCTGATGCTCAGCAAGGTCTTCCAGCGCTCGTACATCCCGCCTGTTCCCGCGCGCGCGGAAGTTCCTTATCGCCCCGCTTTCACCGTCTGCCAGCCAACGCCGGCCCCGGGCCACTGGGAGGTCGTCTGCATTCGCGTCACGAACACCACCCGAATCGTGTTGCCGCCCGGTGCGAAGTGGACGCCGGTGTACGACGAGCACGGCGGGATGACGAATGAGATCTACATCTGCGTGTCGATCTGGAAGCCGACGGGGCCGCCCGGGCCAACCGTATGCACCACGTACCCGGCACAGCCGCATGTCCCAGCTGTTCCGGCTCGCGCGGGACGCACCGAGATCACTTCGCTGATCGGTTGGAATGCCGGCGCCAACAGCGTGGTTTCCCATGCCGGAGACTGCGTTTGCACGTTCAACATGGACCGCGTCGTGGGTGCTGTGTGCGGGTTCACGGCGGAACTCGATGACGTGGCTGACATAGAGCGCCTGACCCATGCGTTCCACTTCACCTCAGGGCGCTTCCAGGTAGTTGAGTCTGGTGAGGCCAGGACGATCGAGGCCAGCTACCGCCCGGGCGACGAGTTCAAGATCCAGCGCGCCGGTGGCGAGGTTTCGTACCTGCATGCGGGTTCGCTCGTCTATACGAGCCGCATTCATTCGGTCGGCGAGATCCACGTCGGCAGTGCCCTCTACGCGTCCGGCGATACCGTAGGGGGAAGTGAATGAGCATCAAGTTCGAGGCGCTGTCGGCCGTCGTGACGCACGTTTCAGGCGCATGCAGCCTGCGCATCAGCGCCTATGGCTACAGCCAGGCAGGTCTGCATGGACGCACCAAGCTGCGGCTGCGCGCGCGCGGTAGAACGAGCCTTTCGCTGGTGATTCCAACGCCACAGCTGCCGCTGGTGGGTCAGTGCACGTTGAGCATTACCGCATCGGGAACCACCAGCTACCATGAAGTTGTGGATGGTCGGGCGGTGGTGCGGCTGAGCCACCGTGGCTTTGCTGGCCGCCCTGGCACTATCAGCGGCCGGACGTGGCTGCGGCTGCGCACGTTCGGCGCCCAGGGGCTCGGCGGCACTGCGTATGCACTGCTGATTCCACAAGCCCCCGAAGTATCTGGCTACGGCGGCCAGTGGTTCGGCACGCTCGACGAGCGGTTCTCGCTAGGCAGCCAGCCATCACGGATCTACACCGCGGTCACACGCACGCCGCTGAAACTTGGAACCCGCCGGCGCTCACGGTACGACGGGGCGCTGCGGGCGGTTGAGCAGTTCAGCTTTGCCGACGCCACGTCGTTCGTCGTGCACATGCTGGCAGCCGACGGCATCAGCTTCGGCACCCTCGCCACCGGCGACTACCGCATGCTTGCCCGGGCGGTTTCGCGCCTGATCCTTGCCGGTTACGCTGGTAGCTACGCCGAAGCGCTGCAGCAGGTCGCGGACGCGCTGGTGTTCGGCGACCTGGTCGAATGGATGCAGTTGGCCGGAGCTGCCGATACGCTGGCCCTGAACGACCGCATCGACGCGCTCTACGCCGCATTCGCGCGCGTCGTGGAGCGGCTTGTCCTCGCTGCTGAGGCGGCGCCGGAGTTCACCCTGACGGTGATGTTGCGCGACACGTTCGCGCTCGGGACACAGGCCACTCATGAGGCTGAACTTGCGGCGCAGATCGCCGATGCTATCGGCTTCGCGATGGCGTTGTCGTTCGACAACGGCGAGTTCATCGCATGGGTGATGAACACCGAAAGCCGCGGCCTGAGCCGTTACACCAACTACCCGTTCAACTCGTTCGCAAAGATCGGCGAGCGTTACTACGGCGCCCATTCGGGCGGCATTGCCAGGCTGGGCGGCCGCGACGACATGGGCGAGCCCATCAGGGCAAAGCTGCGCCTCGGCATGACCGATTTCGGCGACAGGCGGCTCAAAGGCGTATCCGAGGTGTTCATCGGCGCGGCCGCGGGTGGGCAGCTGCTGTTGAAGGCCATCTTTGTCGATGAGGTCAGCGGCGAGAAGACGATGGCGGTCTACAAGGTCGCGGCCAGGCCAGCCGGCGCGTCCCGCGAGACGAGGGCAAAGCTCGGCCGCGGCATGCGCGCGGTGGACTGGGATTTCGTGCTCGAGAACGTCAACGGCGCTGACTTCGACCTGCAGTCCGTCCAGTTCCACCCCACAACGATGAGCCGCCGGACGCGCGGGTAAAGGAGCACACGCAACATGGCAAGCACCTGGTGCATTCCCCCGTCCTCCGGCGCTTACACGCTGGTGGGTGATGCCCATACGAAGTTCACCCGGAAGGGCGACGACCTGTACCGGCTGGTGGTGGACCAGCTCGGTGCGGTCGATGATGTCGGCATCGCGCCCGTCGAGTTCAACGTCACCTTCGACTTCGATGGGCAGCTGACCCCGTTCCAACGTCCGGACACGCCGGAACTAGACGCTGGCGCGTTCCAGTTCCAGCGCCCCGGCGACGTAGCGCCGCCGCCGACGTTCATGCCGGCGCCAGTCGATGGCTCGGCACCGCCGGAACTGGACGCTGTGGCGCCGACGCTGACATTCGGCCAGAAGCCCGTGCGCCCCACGATCTCAGTGCCGCAGATGCCGGGCGACCCGGACCCGCTCGACATGCCGGTCATGCCGGACATGCCGTTGCCGTCGCTGCCGACGTTCGAGCAGCTGGCGCTGCCGACGCTGCCGGTCATCGACCTGCCGCAGTTCACCAGCCAGCTGCCGGTGCTGATCGAGCCGCCCTTCGACGACAACTGGACGTTCCAGCCGCAGCCATATGTCAGCCAGCTCAAGGACCAGCTGTACGGCACCATCGAGCGCATGCTGCAGGCCAAGACCGCGCTGCCCGAGGCCATAGAAGCGGCCATCTTCCAGAAGGGGCGGAGCCGGCAGGAGATCGAGACCGCGCGCGAGGTGGACCAGGCGCTGGCAGAGTTCGGCGCACGCGGGTGGAACACGCCAAACGGCATCTTGACCGCCCAGGTGCGCGACATCCGCCAGCGCGGCCAGGACCGCATCGCCGAGTTCAACCGCGATGCCATCGTCAAGCAGTTCGAGGAGACGCTGGCGAACCTGCGGCTGGCGCTGGCACAGGGTGCTGCGCTGGAAGGGGTCTACATCAACCTGCATGTGGAGGAGCAGCGCTTCGCTCTGGAGGCCGCCCGCTTCGCTCGCGAGGCGACCATGGCCGTGCTGCAGTACCGGCTGTCGGTGTTCCAGACCCGGATGCAGGGTTACCAGATCGAGGCGCAGGTCCTGCGCGACCGCATCCAGTCGGAGTTGGCCAAGGTCGAGCTGTTCCGCGCCCAGCTGGAGGGCGAGCGCCTGCGCGGCGAGATCAACGACCAACGCGTGCGGCTGTACTCCGAACAGATCCGGGCGTTGAGCCTCATGGCCGACTTCTACCGCAACCAGGTCGAGGCCGTGAAGACGAAGGCGGATGTCCAGCGGCTGGTCTTCGACCGCTACAAGACCGCCATGGATGGGTTCGACAGCCGGTGGAGGGCCTACGTCTCCGAGTGGCAGGGCTATACGGCCGGAGTCGAGGGCGAGGGGAAGCGCGCAGACCTGTACCGCACGCTCGTGGATGCCCAGGGCAAGAGGGTGGATGCCTGGGCGACTGGTGAGAACTTGAAGATCGAACGGGAGCGCCTGCGCACCCAGCAGTTCGGGCAGCAGCTGGGCGCATGGCAGGCGCTGATCGCCAAGCGCGAGAGCGACCTGAGCACTGAGCGGTCGCGGCTGGCCGCGGTGTCGTCTCTGGTCGATGCCCAGGCGCGCATGTACACGGCCTCGGCATCCGTGGAACAAGCTGCGTCTGCCGCCAGCGATCGTAGCTTCGAGCTGGGCTTGTCGCGCAGCCGCGCACACATGGAAGCTGGCACCCGGAATGCCGAGCTGATGCTGCAGCAGGCCAAGTTCCTGACGGACCAGCTGCTGTCGATCAACGACACCAAGCTCAAGGTCGGCGCGCAGCTCACGGCGGCCAGCTGGTCCGCAGTGAACTACAGCGCCGGTGTCTCGGCATCGGTCGGCCAGTCCACCAGCTGCAGCCAGAACTTCAGCTTCAACGGGGAGATCGCGGACGCATGAGCGATGGCAACTGCTTCTGGACCGATCTCGTGCTGGCGCGGCAGGTCTGCCCCTCGCTGTCGTCGCTGGACTTCATCGCCCGCGACGGCGCCGGCAACGGCGGGGCTCGGCTTCTGGACGATGACTGGTTGGCGCCTGGCGCAAACATGATCCGACAGGCGATGAACGAATGGCTGGGTGCCGGATACGGGGATGGCCCGGTTGCCAGCATCGTGAACGCGAAGGACGCGAGCGGGACCGTGGTCTATGACCGCACCGCTTCCGGCGAGAACTGCCAGTTCCGGTGTGGCGGTGGGATCACAGGTGGCCCCGCCGACCAGTTCCATATCTTCGGCTTCCGGCCACCTGGCACGCCGGATTGGGGATGCTGGACCGGCGCCGAGGAGAACGTGCCTTACGTCGTCACGCTCGAGTTCCTGAACCAGACCGGCGGCGTGATCGGCGTCGCCACCGGCGAGGTCACCTTCACGCCGGGCTACTGACGCAACGCCCCGCATTAACAACCCGCGGAATCTGAGACGCGCGCCGGCGAAGGTGCGGGTCCTGTACGCGTGCCCGAAGCCTTTTCAAGGAGACAGTCATGGCCCTCACCGACAATCTTGATGATGAACGCCGCGAGGTCGCGCGCGCTGCAACCCCGGGCATTCCCAACAGCGGCCAGCCGGTCGCGCGCCGCCCCGCTGTCGGCACGGTTGTGGGCACAGCGCTGCGCACCGGCGTCATGGGCGGCGCGCTGGCGGGCCGGCAGATGGCAAACCGCGCGGCATCGACTGTGGCTGCGGCGACTGACCGCGGCACCGCGCCGATTCGCGGCGCGCTCGGCTTCGCCCGTGACGCTGGCCGCGCGCTGACCGGCATGCCGGCCGCGCCGAACGCTGGCCAGCCGATCGGCTTGCCATCGCTCTCTGGGGCCATGCCAGGGCTCGGCAGGCCGAAGCCTGCGCCCGCACCCGCAGCGCCGCGGCGCTACATCAGCCCGTCGACGACTGCGGCTGCCGCCGCGCCGCGCGCTGATTTCTCGGACGTCACCAGCGGGGTGCTGGGTACGCCGGCGCCGGCGGCGGCGACCGTCGAACCGCCTATCGCGACGCGGCCAGTGGTCGGAGCTGCCGCGCAGATCGTGGCGCCGCGGCCGGTGCCGGAGATGGCCGTACGAGGGCGGCAGGGTGCGGTGATCCGGAACCCCAACGACACGCTGGTCGACAAGCTGACCCGCGCGATGGGCAGCGCGTCGCTGAAGGGGAGCCCCAGCGGCCGAGCCGCGGTGGCGCAGGCCATCCTCGGCGAGGCCGGCGCGCAGCGCGACGAGCGCATGCAGACGCTGCGCACGCAGGATCAGGCCGACCTGCAGGCGCAGCAGGCCAATGCGGTCTCCGCCGAGCACGCGGCGAACCGGCAGCTGGAGGCAAGCAAGGTCAATGCCCAGCTGGCCGACAGCGCCGCCGGGCGCGAGAACAGCCTGGAGATGGCGCGGCTCGCTCGCCGGCCGGATGTCAGCGTTTCGGCCGACGGGACGATGGGCGTGATCGGCGCCGACGGTAACTGGCGGCCGGTGACCGGTCCCGATGGCGCCGCAGTGCGCGCTCCCCAGGCGCCGCGGCAGACCGGTGAACTGACCGACGGCGAGCGCCTGAAGTCCTACACGGAGCGCTACAACGCGATCCAGAACAACCCCGGGATGAAAGCGGAAGAGCGCAAGGCCGCGGTCGATGAGCTCAATGCCGATCCGCTGTACGCGCCGCTGCGGCCCTCCGAAGCGCCGCCCATGGCCGGCGCCCGGAAGGCGCCTGATGGGAACTGGTATGTCCAGAACGCCGACGGCAGCTACTCGAAGGTGACCCCGTAATGGCGACGTTCGAGAAGGTCGACTACAACCCCTTCGGGTCGTCCGCCACCAGCGCCGCCGCGCCGACGGCCGGCGTTGCGTCCCCGCCAGTGGCGCGCCGCCCGGCCCTGACCAAGGTGGATGGCGATCCTTTCGGCACCGCCAGGGTGGCAAAGCGCCCCGAGCGTAGCTGGGGCCAGGCGCTGGGCGATACTGCTCTGGGCGTCGCCACCGGTGCAGTGAACCTGCTGGGCGGCCTGGTCGAAAGCAACGAAGCCAGCAAGCCCGCGAACATTGCGCGGCAGGGCCTGCGCGCCCTGGATCGCATTGGCGTGCCGGGCATGAGCGAACTGGCGGCGAAGGTGCCGCGGACGGCAGCAGAGAGCGGCTCGCGCTTGGGCCTGCAACTGGCCGGCCGCCTCGGCAGCAAGCCGGCCGCCGCGATGGCTGAGAGGGTGGTTCCCGGCTCCGCGGCCGCCGGCGTTTCAGCGACCATGAACGGCGCCAATAGCTGGCTGACCAGCAAGCAGTCGGACGCGCTGCAGCAGGAAAGGCAGGAGCTGGCGGAGACCGAGGGCTTCATCGGCAGCGCCAAGAAGGTACTGACGTCCCCGCGGCTGCTCGGCAACTTCGTGGCCGAGCAGGTGCCGAACATCGCGACCATGGGTATGGGCACGCGGGTGGCCGCGGCGAGGGCGGGCGAGCGTGCCCTTGCCGGCGCGCTGACCAAGGGGCTCGGCATGGAGGCCGCCGAGACGGCAGCGGCCGCGGCCGGTAAGAAGGCAGCCACCACCGCGGCCACTGGCATGACCACCGTGATGGAGGCCGGGCAGGCAGGGCAGCAGACCTACCAGCAGGCGATGGCGCAGCCCCAGTCGGTGTGGGATGCGAACCCCGAGTACCAGCGGATGATCGCCGCTGGCGCGGATCCGGTCACGGCGAAGGAGACCATCGCGCGCGGCGCTTCGCTGCAGGCCCAGGCCATCACGGCGCCCATTGCTGCAGTCGCCGGGCGCTTCGCCGCGCCGTTCGAGGCCGACGTGTTCACCGGCCGGCTGGCGCGTCGGCCCATGGCGATGCTGCAGGGCGCGGCGAGGGAGACGGTCGAGGAAACGATCCAGGAAGGTGGGTCGCAGTTCGCTGGCAACGTCGCGCAGCGGCAGGTCGACCCGAACCAAGGCGTGTGGGAAGGCGTGCCCGAGGCGGCCGGTACCGGCGCCGCGCTGGGCGCCGTCCTCGGCGGTGGCATGGCCACCGGCGGCGCGCTGGCCAGCGAGCGGCGCGGCGCGGTGGCGGAGCCAGGTCAGGACCAGCCGTCGCAACCGCCGGAACTGCCGCCGGAGCAGCTGGCCCTGCCGCCTTCCGACGGCACGCCGGCGTACGGGGTCAACGTGGTCACCCCGGGTGGCACGGTGCTGACGCCGGAACAGCGCGGCCTG